>DATCKK010000307.1:0-6666 GCA_036562325.1 Cytophagaceae bacterium
CCCTCGTCCATCCGAAGCCAAATCCGATGCAGCTAATATGCTTCATCTGGACCTTTTGGAACCACTGCTGGAGAAGCTGGTGAGAATTAGAAAAGCACTCTAGAAAGTTGGAAGTTATAGGTTGTAAGTATTAGGTTGAAAAAGCTTCAACTATAACGAAACTTACAACTTAGAAACTTATCACTTAAAACTTTAAAACGAAGTGCTGCTTGGGTTGTTTCTTTCTGAAAAATACTAAGCCCAGAAAAAACAGGTCAATGGTAATCATGACTTCTGGATGGGCTTTGATTTCATTCCAGGCCATTTCCATTTCCTTCGACCAGTGGATATCGTCAAATACAAACACACTGTCTTCATGCGCTTTTTTTAAGCATTGATGAAAGTAGGAGATAGTAGGAGCGTATCGATGGTTGGCATCAAAAAAGACAAAATCCACTTTGTTAAGTTGTTTCAATTTTTGAGGTAGAGTTTCATCCAGATTGCCTTCTACAGTTTCAATATTTTTTATTCCAAACTTGGCAAAGTTTTCCTGGGCGATCGATAGTGTTTCCGGACAACCTTCGAAACTGATTACTTTGTTTTTGCTGGAGGGACTTGCAAGATATAATGTGGTAAGGCCAAGACTGGTGCCAAGTTCCAGGATGGTTTGAGGCTTGAAGTAATTAACAAGCCGGAACAAGGCCTGAGCCTGACGGGCAGGTTTTTCACTGCGAGCGGCTATGTCGCTTACCTTTCGGATTTTTCCGGTTAAAGATTTAGAGCCGGCACCGAAATCTTTAACACAGATGGTTCTGCCGGAAGCCTTGAGGGATTCTCTTAATGCTTCTATCTTCTGGAATATGTAATACTGGTTTGGGGGACTTATAACCTCTGTATAAAGTGTATATACAAAGGGGGAATGTAAAGAATGCTCATCTTTGGCATTTATCAGATAGTATAAGTACCGAAAGAGAGAAAAGACCTTGTCCAAGAACTTAATTCAATTTATAGGGAACAGTCATGACGAATTCAGGGATATTTACGTCAAAGTGTTTTCCGTCTACAATTCTTTCCATAAGGTAGGTACCTTTCATTTTACCTACTTCTGTTTTTAGATTACACCCTGATACGTATTCATGGATTTCTCCCGGCTCCAGTACAGGCTGTTGCCCTACTACGCCATCACCTTCCACTTCACGTATCATACCGTTTGCATCAAAAATATACCAATGTCTTCTAAGTAATTGGACCGTATAATCACTATTGTTCTCAATCGATATTTTATAAGTAAATACAAAATGCGACTGAGCAGGGCTGGAATACTCCGGCTGATAGGAAGTGGTAACACTCACTTTTACTCCATGGGTGATTTCGGTAACCATAAGATTTTTTGAGGTTATAAAATCTAAACAGTTAAATTTACCCAATAGTTTTGTGAACTCAAGGGAAATACCAGAAAAAATATTTTAAATTGAACTTTATTAAGAAGTCATGGAGGTAAAAGAAGTTCAGATTGAAGAATCCTGGAAAAGACATTTGAAGGATGAGTTTTCCAAAGAATATTTTCAGAACCTGATAGCTTTTGTAAAGCAGGAAAAAAAGGCTTATACAATATATCCTCCCGGAAAATTAATTTTTAATGCTTTTGAACACTGTACCTTTGATAATGTGAAAGTGGTAATTCTGGGACAGGATCCTTACCATGGCCCCGGTCAGGCCAATGGATTGGCATTTTCTGTGAATGATGGTATAAAGCCTCCGCCTTCTCTGGTGAATATTTTTAAAGAAATTAAGAATGACCTGGGTACTGAGGTACCGAAGTCCGGAAATCTGGAACGGTGGGCGGACCAGGGAGTGTTGCTGCTTAATGCGACTTTAACAGTTAGAGCCAACTCACCAGGGTCTCATCAAAATAAAGGATGGGAACAGTTTACAGACGCTATTATACAAGTAATTTCAAGGGAAAAAGAAAATCTGGTATTTATACTCTGGGGGGCTTATGCGCAGAAGAAAGAAGCCTTGATTGACCGTTCAAAGCATTTAATATTAAAGTCACCACATCCGTCTCCGTTTTCGGCAGACAGAGGTTTCTTTGGCTCAAAGCCTTTTAGTAAGGCGAACGAATATTTGAAACAGCACGGAAAAGAGCCGATAAACTGGTAAACTGAAAAGAGTTATAATTGGATTTTATTGATCGATAAGTTTTTGATTTGAGATTTATTATCAAATACTTTAAGATATGCTCCTAATCTTGGATGCAACTCCAGATTCATTCGGAGTAGTAGTAATTAAATAAAAAAACCTTCAGAAAACATTCTGAAGGTTTTTTATTTATTAATGTTTCATGAAGATTAATCTCTATTCTATAATATTGAACAATCGTTTCCATCTTATCTTGTCTATTACTCCACCTTCTTCATCCAGTGACATCCAGATAAATAATGCTTTCCCTACTACATGGTCTTCCGGTACCAATCCCCAATATCTGGAGTCGGCAGAGTTATGACGGTTGTCTCCCATCATAAAGTAGTAGTTTTGTTTAAATGTATAGTTTTCTACCAGTTGGCCATCAATGTATAACTTACCACCTTTTTGTTGAACCTGGTCTTCATCATATCCTTCGTAATCCTGAATGGTAGAAAAGTAATTGGCAACATTGGCAGAGTCCATTTTGATGGTAGCACCTTCTTTAGGTATCCAGTATGGCCCATAATTGTCAATGGTCCAGGTCATGGATGTCGGAGAAAATGGGAATAAAGCTGTTTGGAAATTAGGATCGCTGGTATTAAATATTTGTACCCTTGTTACTCCATCAATTTTTTCAAACTCTTTGGCTACTTCCGGAGACATATCAATTACATACCCGTAGTTGTTGGGGCCCAACTCCTGAAAAGCTAATTTGTAATCGCCAAAGTTGGGGATTCGAAAGTTTCGGAAAATCTCTTTGCTCAGGTACTTATTGCTAAATACCAGATATTTGAATTGTACCCCCTCCGGAAATGGAGTTTCTTCTCCGTTAATATATACTTGTCGATTTTTTATTTGAATGGTATCACCGGCTATTCCTACGGCTCTTTTGATGTAGTTGGTTTTTAAGTCTGTAGGATATCCCGTTTCAGCCGGCCAGTTAAATACCACCACATCGTTTCTCTTAATTTCAGAAAAACCGGGCAATCGGTATTGTGGTAATTGAATCCAGTCCAGGTAAGAAGGTATATTGGTCCCCCAGATTTTTTGATGGGTCAGAGGTACCTGTAATGGCGTTTTGGGAGTTCTTGCTCCATAATGCATTTTGCTTACAAATAGAAAGTCACCCATTAACAGGGACCTTTCCATCGACGGGGTAGGGATTACATACGCTTCCATGAGCAACCATCGGATGAGCGTAGCTGCAACTACGGCAAACACAATGGCATCAACCCATTCTCTGGTTTTCGATTTTGGCTTTTGCTGCGTTTGTTTATTTTTATTTTTCCAAAATGTTAGATTCATTTCCTATTTTTAAAAAATTAGTAAGATATTTTTAACATATCATCCATTCCAAAGATTCCCGTTTTTCCATTTATCCATTCTGCAGCAACTACAGCTCCTGTAGCAAACCCCTGACGGCTGTGTGCGGTATGTTTAATTTCAATGCTGTCAACGTCTGAATCATAAAATATGGTGTGGGTACCTGGCACATTTTCAATTCTTTTTGAAATAATTTCCAATTCTTCAGGTTTTCCACCTTTTTCGTTTATCCATTTAGTCTTCTTCGGGTTGTTTTGGATAATTCCTTCAGCAAGTGTAATGGCAGTACCGCTTGGAGCATCTTTCTTTTCTGTATGATGGATCTCTTCCATACTGATACTATATTCAGGATAGTTGCTCATGATTTTAGCCAGGATCTTGTTGAAGTGAAAGAAAAGATTTACCCCGACACTGTAATTGGAGGCGTAGAAGAAGGCTCCTTGGTGTTTTTGGCAGATTTCTTCAATTTCTTTCTTTTTCTCAAGCCATCCTGTAGTTCCGGATACAACAGGAATCCCGTTTTCCAGGCAGTATTTGATGTTTTCAAAGGCGCTCTCAGGTTGAGAAAACTCAATCGCCACATCTACCATACCTTTTTTGATCGATTTTAGTTCTTCTTTATTGGAAACATCTATTTTGTGTGGAACCTGGTGATTTCTGGCAATGGCGATTTGCTCTATGGCTTTTCCCATTTTGCCGTATCCGATCAAAAGTATTTTCATTTTTTAAAACTGATATTTAAGGTTAAACCGGTTGCAAGTTCTGTATTATTCCTATGAAATAAAAATGGTTTTACCTTTAAAGCAATGTCTCCGCCTACATCAAATCCTTTTAAGTGGGCATATACATAGGCATCTACAATGTTGAGGGCATACAGTGCGGAAGATAATATAATACACAGTTCCAGATTTCGCCGGTAATAATCTCTGTTGACCCGGAGAAAATCTATACTGGCATTGGCGAACTGTGGCATTTCATTTCCCGGAATGGTATCAGCGGCGAATCGAAGTGCATCCCGATAGATCAGGTATTCCTGTCGGTTACTGATAATAAAATAAGTGAGTGTACCAATTCCGGCATAAATTACAGGTACTTTCCATAGTTGTCGGTTGTATGCCTGCCCCAGCCCTGGTAATACTGCAGAATAAAGGGCTGCTCTTTTAGGTATGGGGGTATGAGGTGTTTTGCTTAAAACTGTTCCCGAGTCAGGGTCAGCGTAGAATAGAGTATCTGTCTGGCTAAACAATTTATGGTATGGCAGCAATAATAGTATTAGTAAGAGGTAAAAAAATTGTTTAGCCATGACAGGATATATTTCTATAAATTCAGTATTTCTAGTATTCGGTTTAGTTCTTCTCCTGACGAAAAAGGAATTTTTATTTCCCCTTTATACTTATCGTCGCTCTTTATGTTAATTTTTGTGCCAAAATACGAAGAAAGTCTGCTTTGTAAAGCCTGAATTTCACTATTATTGGAAAATTCGGTATTGGCCTTTTTTTCCTTTTCTTTTTTGGGTTTGCCCAACTCTCTCACCAATTCTTCTACTTTACGCACAGACAGGTCGTGCTCAAGTATCTGGTTGTAGATAAATAGTTGTTGCTCTATATTTTCAATGGTGATCAAAGCTCTGGCATGGCCCATGCTTATCCGGTTGTCTCTGATACCTGCCTGAATATCCGGCGGAAGTTTTAATAAACGTAAGTAGTTGTTAACAGTAGTTCTGTTTTTACTTACCCGGTCTCCTAATTCCTCCTGCTTTAAGTTACATTCAGAAATTAATCTTTGATAACTTAAGGCAATCTCAAGAGCATTCAGGTTCTCTCTCTGAATGTTTTCTATAAGAGCCATTTCCAGCATTTGCTGGTCATCTGCGGTTCGGATATACGCCGGTATGGATTTTAATCCTGCTAGTTTGGATGCCTGGAATCGTCTCTCTCCGGAAATCAGTTGGTATTTGTCTTTGCTGAGTTGACGAACCGTGATTGGCTGAATGATTCCCTGCAGTTTTATAGATTCGGATAGTTCTTTAAGAGCTACCTCATCGAAATGAGTTCTTGGCTGATATGGATTAGTCTCAATGCTTTCTATCGGAATTTCATTCATGGAGCTTAAAACCTCCACTACTTCTACTTTTTTCTCTTTTAAGGTGTCCGAATCTTTCAGTAAAGCACCTAAGCCTCTACCTAACGCATTTCTTCTTTTTTCACTCATCTCTTTTTTAAAGTTGTAGGTTATAAGTGGCAAGTTTTAAACAACTTGCTACTCAATGGCCTAATATTTATTAATATTGATAAAATCCCAAATCCCAAAACTCTAACTCTAAACTGAAGCAGCAGCTAAAATTTTAGAGTTTTCTATTTAAAATTCAGAATTCAAAATTCATAATTATATGAAATCATCCGTCTGTCCCTTTCACAACCTACATGCAGATCACAAGGGAAGCAGCCTACTGCTTTACCGGTATTCCGTTCTTTTCAATGATTTCCTGAGCAAGATTTAGATAGCTTATCGCTCCTTTGCTTTCGGCATCGTGTGCTATAACAGGAAGCCCGAAGCTTGGAGACTCGCTCAAGCGGATATTTCTTGGGATAATGGTTTCAAACACCAGATCTTCAAAGTGGGCTTTTACTTCATCCACTACCTGGTTGGATAAGCGGATCCTTGTATCGTACATTGTCAAAAGGATGCCTTCAATTTCCAGTTCCGGATTAAGTCTTGACTGGATGATTTTTATGGTATGAAGCAGTTTGCCCAGACCTTCCAGAGCAAAGTATTCGCATTGTACCGGTACCAGTACAGAATTCGCAGCTACTAAAGCATTAACAGTGATAAGTCCCAGGGAAGGAGAGCAGTCGATCAGAATAAAATCGTATTTGTCCTTCACGTTTTTCAGCGACTCTTCCATTTGCTTTTCCCTGTTCTCTATGTTGATCATTTCAACTTCCGCACCAACCAGGTCTATGTGAGCGGGGATCAGGTCAAGATAATTTATATTTGTCTGCATGATAAGGGATTGGGCATCCATACCCTCTACCATACATTCATAAATACTTTTTTCAATTTCTTTTGGGTTGAAGCTTAAACCGGAAGTGGAGTTTGCCTGCGGGTCAGCATCAACCAGCAAAGTTTTGTACTCCAGAGCGGCAAGGCTTGCTGCAAGGTTGATGGCAGTAGTGG
>DATCKK010000324.1:0-2439 GCA_036562325.1 Cytophagaceae bacterium
AGTCTATTCAACAACTATTGATCTGTAATTTTAAAAACTATAAGTTAATTAACCTCATCTCTCAAAAACGATTAGCAGGCAAAAATAATAGTCGAACTGATAATTCGGCCATAAGTGAAAAAACTTACGATTTAATAATAAAAAAATTATTACCTTGAGATGCTTATCTAATAGCATAAACTAATTATGAACGTTGATAATTCATATCTGGAAAATATAGGTTTGATCACCATTGAAAACATTAGACTGTTTTTAAAAGACGCAAAGTTCAAGGGGATCAGATGCATTTTGCTAAACCAGATAGACATGGATAAAATAGCCATTGAATTAAGAAATAGTTATAGAGAAAGATTTTTTGAACCATACCTCATCAATGGTGTACAAATCAAAGAAGACTATGACCGAAGCACGCCTGCAGGAAGAATAAGAGTGGTTACATGGATTAAAAAATAAGAAATTCTCAGATACAAAACTCTTACTCCACACTCTTATTTTCTTTTCATAAACTCCTCTTAGCAAATAACAATATTATTTATACCCTTTATCACACACATATTTAGTCAATATCATTGGTATATAAAGCTTTATCCATATTAGACCTTATTTGAGCCAACAGAGGATTATATGCTTCATTTGCCACAGGGCCAACAATCTTTTGAGACAAGTCAAGGAAGTTAGATTTGGATAATGGAGTGTTACCTTGTGTTCCTTGTGTTTTGCTCACAGCTATCAATCTTCCCATAATAAACTTATCCGCCCCCAATTGCTGATGTTTGGTTAAACTCTCCACAATAATGAAATTGTTCGGCATTTTTCCTAAGTTTGCCACTTCGCTCAGGCTACTGTTGGTAATATCAATAATAGGTATAACATCCTCCCTTCCGATCCTTACATTTCCCGTACTTAAATCTTGCCAGGTTCCTTTAGTATCATTAAGTATATCGGTTTTAGGCTTTGGTGTTGTTCTGTCTTTGGTAATAACCGGTGACAAGTCCGTATGCACAATTTTACTGGTATTATTATTATTGTCCTTCTTAAGATTGGACCTTTTATCACCATTAAACTCACCGATTTCAAAATATGGATTGATATTATAATAGCAGCTACCTGGCACATCAATATCTGTTTCATCTTTTCCTTGTTGAAAACGGTTGGCCAAAATACCGGCTGTAATTAATGCCTGTTCACCACTGTCCAGATAATAAATACGATAATCCGTAGGATTCAATATAGACTTCAATTTTTTCTCATACACATCATTGCCGTCTTTAAACTTACCGGTTTCTGTATGGTTTTGATTGGGATTAGTGGTATTGTCAAGTGTAGTAGCAGTGTACAGCATAGTATACTCCTGAAGCTTATCCGTCATATCTGCAGTAACCAGAAAATGCTTATCTTTATCTGCCTGACTTGCCGTGGAGCTATTGCTATAAAGCACTTTAGCCTTTGACAACAAGATACCAGATTGTTTTAATTTAATAAGCATGCGTGTTCTTAACCAATCGTATACTCTCTTTTTTTCAGGAGTAGCAGTATCACTTATTTTTTTATTTAAGGCAATAAACGCATGGCGCATGGCGGTTTTTAATGATTCAACATATAGTACGGGTTCGTTACCTGGAGATGTTAAACCGGTAAGCTGATCCATATTTGTCATTTCGGTAGTACTTGGTGTTGTTTTACTATTGAGTTTTTCCACCAATACCTTAAGTCCAGGCAGTAGAGATTCTACCGGAGCATATCCCGGCCATAATCGAACAGAGTCACCTGTATCTGCTAAAGTAGGACGTTGAAAACCAAAGCTACCTCTTACAGTTAATTTAACATTTTGACCGGAAGCTGCATTAAAATCCTGAACCATCAGCCCCACTATCTCTTTGGTAGTTCCATAAATAGTATTATTATAATAATACTCGCCCTTCACAGGTCGAGGTACATGTAAAATCAAGCTTGGATGGCCTTCAGAACCTATAGCATGCATCACTTTTGAACCACCGGAAATAGAATTGATGACAGTACTTAAACGATTTACCAGCTTCCCTCTATCTCCCAACATGCTATCATGAAAGTTATTATTATAACTATTGTCGTTTAAAATTTCTCCCGATAAAGCAGTCTTCTGACTTTTCACCACCCCATCCAGAACGGTTGATTTAGAATCAAGCGTACGGCTTTGATTCGGAGCAGTAGTAAGGGTTGGCGCATCAAATAACTTCTTTTTCGCTTTAGTTTTATCTCTCGATTGTGAGACAATACTCTGCTGATCCTGCAATATTTTCAGGTTATGTGAAGGAAGTCCTGCAGATGCAATACTTATTTTTCCGGTATGATAGGTGGTACCTTTATATGAACTTTGGTTACGATCTCTGTTATCTTTTGATAATTCCCCTCCATCTTCCAGATTGAGCAATGAGGAATTCAGAGGCTGAAGGAGATTAC
>DATCKK010000331.1:0-3051 GCA_036562325.1 Cytophagaceae bacterium
GAACAACCTCTGACACATAATCAACACGGCTGTGTGGATCAACAAATGCATCCGATATTTTTAGCATCCTCAATAAATCATTTCGGGTACCAATATTTGAACGACTATTCGGAGCGATATCATATCTCTGGAAATAATAAGCATCCAGATTCCTGCCAGGTTCCCTTTGGTTTCTCCGATCTTCCATTGCATCTTTTACTTTATTCCTAAAAGCCTCAACATTTCTCGAGGCCAGGCAATAAAGTAATGCAAGCCGCAAGCTGCCCTTTATTGATGTAGCGGGTATATACGGCTCAGCAGTTACCGGGTCTACCATATGAAGCCGTAAATTGCTCAAATGTGAAACCTTTGTCTTTATTTTCCTCTCAGTTGCTTTTCTCAGCACAAAATTCTGCTGTCCGGCAAGTTGCTGGAAAAACCTGTTCATGTTAGGTGAAGTCTCCCGTTCCAGATAGCTCATAAAATCGTTTAATTTGTTACATTCCTTCAAAGCCCTAATCAATTTATCTTCTGATATAACATGTACATACGCACCTTGTTCTAAATAATACTCCAGCGGTGAACGTTGTCCTTTGTCATCGCCGATATATACAGGAGATAATACCGTCAGCTTTACGTACCTTTTCAAGAGATCACCTCGCCTTCACAAGAAAAGCTTTGCCATATTTATACACAGGATGTGCGCTTCGCACAGGTGATACATCCACTATTTTCCCCTCCACCTTCTTGTAAAAAACCGACCCTTCAGCAAACATCAATACCTTCTTCTGTAATACATGCTCACCTTCAATAATCGACCAGCCGGACCTTTGTATCAGCTGATAGGATACCGGAGCGCCGTTTAACTCCTCTGGACAGGATGGATAATAAAGTGAAAGAGAAACGTAATATTTCCCGTCATCTACCGATGGCAAATCAAATTTTTCAATAAACTCTGCCCTAAATTTACCGTATCCAGAAGATTTTTCGCCCCCTATTCCTTCTTCTTGTAGCAGATTAAATATTTCTTTTATAACCTTCCATTGTCTTCCATCACATTGAACCAGAAAATATAAACCCGCTCTTCCTTTTCTAAAAAATGTACCGCCACCGAAATACAGGTTAGTATCTCCTGAAAGCCGGTCAACCGCTATCCTGGGCCTTACATTTACATTAATGTTCTTGCGCAATACATCCTGCGACTTTATCAATGCCTCAAAATTAAACCTTTCCCCGTGTATCCATTTTTCAAAAATATCAAGTGGTATAAAACTTGCGGACTTGATTTCCTTGATATACTCGCTGGCAATCTCTGATTTATCAAATCCCGGTGGCCTAATACCCGGTTTGGGCAAATAATAAACGTCATCTACAAAGGGAAAGGCAGAAGTAATCTTTATTGGGAACTCATCTTCTACACCATATATCTTTACTCGAGTCTGAAAAATAACGCTGTACAGGGTATCGCTGTGTATTATCAAATCGCTGCCTTCCATACCGATACCCTGTTTCCCTATATGTACGGGAGAAGTGAAATACATCTTCACACCATAGCACTGCATCTGTTCACCTGCTTCCCTTTAACTTGCTAATTCTTTTAATACCCAGTCAAAAAAGTCCTTTAACCCTTCATTCTCATTGATTTCTCCCTGCTTGAAAACACGTTCACCCTTGCCTTCTACGTAATATTCAATCGGACGGTAAACCACACGTACATCCTTGATATCAATTCTTCCGTACCCCCTTGATACACTTCCACCCAGTGCATCATCCTTCAAAAGCAGTATATTGTAAAAAACATTTTTCAAATCATTTTTAAAAAATTCAGAGGTTTTTTCGCTATCCTGATTGTACACCATGGCAAAAGCAAACATGGCTCCCCTTGGTACCCTTTCTATCTGGCGAGGAGAAGCAGCCGATGTTATACGGTCAAGGGTATTCTCATACTTGAGTTCTGTTAAATACAAACCGGTATCCACCGCTTCCAGTTTATCTTTATTGGAAAGATGCGCATCATAAACATAAAGCCTGGCCGGCCTGTTGTTGGTGATACTCCCCCCTTTGCTGGTACCATAAAGCCTGCAAACAGGACATTTTTCATCATTACACTCGTGATGATTAACTCCTTCACCGCATGACTTCGAGAAAAACTGCCGTGGATCTCGTATGTTGCTGTTTCTCGCAAATTCCAGTTTTTCAAGTAAAGAACGCATCTTCCCTTTTATACTGCTGCCAGGTATATACGGTTCCCTGGTAAGCGGATCACGTATTACCGGCATATCCAAGCCGCCTATTTCCAGCGTTTCTTTGCCTGCCCCTATGTGCAACCCGGTCAGGCATTCAATTTGCCCCTCTATAAACACTTTGCCGTAAAACTTCCCCGTTGACACTGATCACAACCTCCTTTTCTTATTCACCGCCACCGTAGTATTTGTGAAAAGCAATAATAGCTTCCACAAACTTCACTAACTTGCGAAAATCGTTGTACCCTTCCCTGCCATTTGCGCTTACCTTATCAATCGCTGCATTTATTACCCTTTTGAATGGCTCAACTTTTTTCTCACGTGCTGCCGCATACGTAAGCTGCACCTTCAAAAGAATCAATTCTTCATTTGAGAATTCATCTCTCATCTCTTTGTTTACTTTGTTCTCAAGCTGTCTTATACCGTCCAAAAACTTCCTAACCTGATTGGTCTTAAGGTCATTGCCCACAAGGAAAGCGCCCAATATTTCGCTGTATTCAATCAGCTGGCTGTTTGGCATTTTGTTTAAACTGGGATACCTGTTTATTCCTCTGACTACATAGCCATCTATAATTTCTCTGGTATACGTTGTAGCAAGATTATCAAGTTCTCTTCTATGCTGCTGTCTATCACCCAAAGCTGTCCTGTTAATTAAATCCCTGTAACTCTCAAAACCATAAAATTCAATCAATTTAGCTCTCTCTCTTTCATCCCTTGAAAGAATATAATAAGCTTTTACTTTATCAAGATGTCTGGGAATAACCCTTAAACTTTCAACATAACTCACCTGGTTTCTCCTCCCCTCGTTAAGTAATCGGCTATAATCAAT
>DATCKK010000333.1:0-6837 GCA_036562325.1 Cytophagaceae bacterium
TTTGATTATACCGATAAATAGTAAAGATTTTTAGTTTAAACTGCTAATAATGGCTGACGACGGCAAAAAGAAACAAGAAGTGAATCAAATTAATATCGAACTAACAGAAGATATAGCTGAAGGTGTTTATGCTAATCTGGCAATGATAGCTCACTCAAACACCGAATTTGTTATTGATTTTATTCGTTTAATGCCGGGAGTTCCGAAGGCTAAAGTCAAATCAAGAATTGTAATCACACCAGAACATGCAAAAAGACTTCTTGCTGCTTTGAAAGAAAATATTAAAAAGTATGAAGAAGCTTTTGGAGATATAAAGCAATATGATGATATGCCTAAATTTCCAATGAATTTTGGTGGAACGATGGGGGAGGCCTAAGTAAACAAAAAATAATTAGAAATATTTGATAAAGTACGGAAAATCCGTACCTTTGCCCTTCCAAAAAATCTAAGGAAATATAAGTTATATATAAATGCCTACAATACAGCAATTAGTAAGAAAAGGGAGAAAGAAGCTGACTTCTAAGTCAAAGTCACCTGCGTTGGACTCTTGTCCACAAAGAAGAGGTGTTTGTACTAGGGTTTACACAACAACTCCTAAGAAACCGAATTCTGCAATGAGGAAAGTTGCAAGGGTAAGGTTAACGAACGGTAAAGAGGTTAACGCCTATATACCAGGAGAAGGACATAACCTGCAAGAGCACTCAATTGTACTTATAAGAGGTGGAAGGGTAAAAGATTTACCTGGAGTTAGATACCACATTGTAAGAGGTGCCCTTGATACTGCGGGTGTTAACGGAAGATTACAAGCAAGATCTAAATACGGAGCTAAAAGACCAAAACCAGGTGCTGCAGCAGGAAAACCAGCAGCTGGTGGTAAGAAAAAATAAGCGAATATGAGAAAGGCAAAACCTAAAAAGAGATTCCTTTTACCGGATCCTAAATTTAAAGATACACTGGTAACAAAGTTTGTCAATACTTTGATGTATGACGGAAAGAAAAGTATTGCTTACAACATTTTCTATGATGCTATTGAATTAGTTGAACAAAGAACTAAGGAAAATGGCCTTGAAGTATGGAAAAGAGCATTGAGTAATGTTAGTCCATATGTAGAGGTAAGAAGTAGAAGAGTTGGTGGTGCTACATTTCAGGTTCCGACAGAAGTAAGACCAGAAAGAAAAGTTTCACTTGGTATGAAATGGCTTATTAGATATGCCAGATCAAGAGGGGAAAAAACAATGATGGAGAAACTTGCTGGTGAAATAATTGCTGCATCTAAAGGTGAAGGAGCAGCTGTAAAGAAAAAGGATGATACTCATAGAATGGCAGAGGCGAATAAAGCATTCTCACATTTCAGATTCTAAAATTCAATAAATAAATGTCAAGGGATTTAAAATATACAAGAAATATAGGTATAGCTGCTCACATTGATGCAGGGAAAACGACAACTACTGAGCGTATACTTTATTACTCAGGAGTTAGTCATAAGTTGGGTGAGACGCATGATGGTTCGGCTACAATGGACTGGATGACTCAGGAGCAGGAAAGAGGTATTACTATTACTTCTGCGGCCACTACAGTAAACTGGAATTATAGAGGTCAGAAATATCATATTAATATTATTGATACTCCTGGTCACGTTGACTTTACTGTAGAAGTTAACAGGTCATTGCGTGTTTTGGACGGTCTTGTATTTTTATTTAGTGCTGTTGATGGTGTAGAACCTCAATCTGAAACTAACTGGAGATTAGCAAATAACTATAATGTTCCTCGTATCGGTTTTGTAAATAAAATGGACCGCGCAGGAGCTGACTTCCTAAATGTTACCAAGCAGGTAAAAGAAATGTTAGGAAGTAATGCAGTTCCTTTGCAATTACCAATAGGTACAGAAGACAACTTTAAAGGAGTTGTTGACTTGGTAAACTTCAGAGGAATTGAATGGAATGAAGCAGATAAAGGTATGACATTTAAAGAAGTACCTATTCCTGCTGATATGATGGATGAGGCAACTGAATACAGAGAAAAACTACTTGAGGCTGTTGCTGAATTTGATGAGTCGTTAATGGAGAAGTATTTCGAAGATCCAAATTCTATTACAGAAGATGAAATTTTGACTGCTCTTCGAAAGGCTACCATTGCAATGAAAATTGTTCCAATGCTTTGCGGTTCTTCCTTTAAAAATAAAGGAGTGCAGACAATGTTGGATTATGTAATGGCCTTGTTGCCATCTCCTTTAGATAAAGATAGTATTGTTGGAACAAACCCTGATACAGGTGCTGAAGTTTCAAGAAAGCCTTCTGAAAAAGAACCTTTTGCTGCTTTAGCATTCAAAATAGCTACAGACCCATTCGTTGGTAGACTATGTTTTGTAAGGGTATATTCAGGTGTGTTGGAGTCAGGGTCTTATGTATTTAATACCAGATCTAACCAAAAAGAGCGTATTTCAAGGGTTTTCCAGATGCACGCTAATAAGCAGAATCAGATCGAAAGATTAGGTGCCGGAGATATTGGTGCTGTGGTTGGATTCAAAGACATCAAGACAGGAGATACATTATGTGATGAAAAAGCTAAGATTGTTCTTGAGTCAATGACATTCCCTGAGCCGGTGATTGGGTATGCTATCGAGCCTAAAACTCAGGCAGACGTTGATAAGATGGGTATGGCAATCGCTAAATTGGTAGAAGAAGATCCAACCCTTCAAGTTTCAACTGATCATGAAACTGGACAAACCATCCTGAGAGGTATGGGAGAGCTTCACTTAGAAATTATCCTTGACCGTATGAGAAGGGAATTTAAAGTAGAAGTTAACCAAGGAGCTCCTCAGGTTGCATATAAAGAAGCATTAACTAAAAACTACGAGCATAGAGAGGTTTATAAGAAACAAACTGGTGGTAAAGGTAAGTTCGCGGATATCGTATTCGAAATCGGGCCAAGACCAGATGGTAAACCAGGCTTGGAGTTTGTGAACGAGATTGTGGGTGGGGTAATTCCAAAAGAATTTATCGGACCAATTCAAAAAGGATTCGAAGAAGCTATGAAGAACGGTCCATTAGCAGGATACCCACTAGAATCAATGAGAATTCGATTGTTCCATGGTTCTTATCATGATGTAGACTCTGATGCTCTTTCTTTCGAGCTTGCTGCGAGAGGTGGATTTAGAGAAGCAGGTAAAAATGCCGGACCTAAACTTTTGGAACCTATTATGAGTGTAGAGGTGGTAACACCAGATGAATATATGGGGCCAATTACCGGAGATTTGAACAGAAGAAGAGGTATTATGAAAGGAATGGATGCGAAGGCAGGAGGTCAGGTTATAAAAGCCGATGTTCCATTAGCTGAACTATTCGGTTATGTAACCGATTTGAGAACCATATCTTCCGGAAGAGCAACTGCAACGTTAACGTTCTCTCATTATGAGTTTGTGCCTCAGAACTTGGCAGATGCTATTGTTTCAAAAGCAAAAGGAGCAACAGTTTAATTTATCAGGAATTTATTTAGGGAAGAAAGAAGTTCTTCCCTATTAAAATAAATAGAAAAATGAACCAAAAAATTAGAATTAAATTAAAGTCATACGATCACAATCTGGTTGATAAATCTTCTGAAAAGATTGTTCGTGCTGTTAAATCAACAGGTGCTGTAGTTAGTGGTCCAATACCTTTGCCAACAGAAAAAGAAGTTTTTACTGTGTTGAGATCACCTCACGTAAATAAGAAGTCAAGAGAACAATTCCAACTTTGCACTTATAAAAGACTGGTAGATATTTATTCTACAAGTACAAAGACAGTTGATGCTTTAATGAAACTGGAATTACCCAGTGGAGTTGATGTTGAGATTAAGGTTTGATAGATTATACAAAAAATAAATACTAAGAGGACCAGTAGTTAATATTGGTTCTTTTTTTATGCAGAAGAATTTTAAAATAATTATAAAATATTTAGAAGTTCCTTTGGCATAGAATTAATTTTTCTTAACTTTGCAGTCCCTTTTGGGAAGCCTATTTAATTGATAAGTAATAGATAGCTAGTAAAAATTTTAATAAGAGCAAAAATGTCTGGCATTATAGGTAAAAAAATTGGAATGACTAGTGTTTACGGTGCTGATGGTAAAGTGATCGCCTGCACACTGGTACAAGCTGGACCTTGTGTTGTAACACAGGTAAGAACTGAAGATAAAGACGGTTATAAAGCAGTTCAACTTGGCTATGGTGAGAAGAAGGAAAAATCAACTTCTAAAGCACTTATTGGTCACTTTAAAAAAGCCGGTACTACTCCTAAGAGAAAAGTTGCTGAATTCAAATATTTTGAAAAGGAGTTTAATCTTGGAGATACTATCACTTTAACAGATGTATTTGTTGAAGGCGACTATGTTGATGCTATAGGTACTTCTAAAGGTAAAGGCTTCCAGGGGGTTGTTAAAAGACATGGATTTTCCGGGGTGGGAGGTTTGACTCACGGTCAGCACAACCGCCAAAGACACCCAGGTTCTATTGGAGCTTGTTCATTCCCGGCTAGAGTTTTTAAAGGAATGAGAATGGCTGGTAGAACTGGTAACGCAAGGGTGAAAGTTCAAAATGTTAGAGTAGTTAAAATATATCCTGAGCAGAACCTTGTTCTAATCAGTGGAGCAATACCTGGTGCTAATAATTCATTTGTAATATTAGAGAAATAAGATGGAACTTTCAGTATTAAGTATAAAGGGAAAAGATACAGGAAGAAAGGTTTCCTTGTCAGATTCAATATTCGCTATTGAACCTAATGATCACGCAGTTTATCTTGATGTTAAACAATATCTTGCAAATCAGAGACAAGGAACTCATAAAGCTAAAGAAAGAAATGAGGTAGCCTATTCTTCTAAGAAAATTAAAAAGCAAAAAGGTACCGGTGGAGCAAGAGCAGGTAGTCGTAAATCCCCAGTGTTTGTTGGTGGAGGTAGAATATTTGGACCTAGACCACGAAACTACTCTTTCAAGCTTAATAAGAAATTAAAAACGTTAGCTAGAAGATCTGCTATCGCTTATAAAGTAAAAGCCAATGCAATAAGTGTTCTGGAAGATTTCAATTTAGCTGCTCCAAAAACTAAAGAGTTTGTTAGTATTTTAAATTCGCTTTCTCTTCAAAATAAGAAGACTCTTTTAGTTCTATCCAATCTTGATAAAAACATATTTCTGTCAAGTAGAAATCTTGAGAGATCTAAAGTAGTGGTAGCATCTGATTTGACTACCTATGATATACTAAATGCTGATAACTTATTGTTAGCTGAAGGTTCTGTTCCAAAAATTGAAGAATTATTAAAATAAGCGATGAACGTTTTAATAAAACCACTAGTTACTGAAAAAATCACTTCCTTGAATGAGAAGGGGAAATATGGCTTTATCGTAGATAAAAAAGCCAATAAGATTCAGATAAAGAACGCTGTAGAGAAAATGTACGGTGTGAACGTAGAGGAAGTTAATACTATGGTTAGCCCTGGTAAAAGTAAGACTAGGTATACAAAATCTGGAATTATTTCAGGAAGAAGCTCCTCCTATAAAAAAGCCATTGTAAAACTAGCTGAAGGAGAGATAATTGATTTTTATAGTGGCATTTAATTTATTAAGAGAAAATGGCAATTAGAAAATTAAGACCAATAACCCCAGGACAGCGATTCAGAATAGCTCCTACTTTCGAGGAAATAACTAAATCTACTCCTGAAAAGTCTTTGTTAGTTAATTTAAAAAAGACTGGTGGAAGAAACAATTCCGGTAAAATGACTATGCGCTATATCGGTGGTGGTCATAAAAAACAATACCGTTTGATTGATTTTAAAAGGGATAAATATAATATACCTGCTACAGTTAAAGCGATTGAATATGATCCTAACAGGACTTCGAGAATAGCGCTTTTATACTATGCTGATGGGGAGAAGAGATATATAATTGCTCCTGAAGGGCTAAAGGTAGGTACAGTAATTCTCTCTGGTAAAGGTATTGCTCCTGAGGTTGGAAACTGTCTTCCTCTTTCTGATATTCCACTGGGTACTATAGTGCACAATGTTGAGCTTAAGCAGGGAAAAGGTGGTGCCATGGCGAGAAGTGCAGGAGCTTACGCACAATTGGTTGCTCGTGAAGGAAAATATGCAACCCTTAAGTTGCCATCAGGTGAGATGAGACTTGTATTAAGTGCTTGCTATGCTACAGTTGGAGCTGTTTCTAATTCAGAGCATATGAACTTGGCTGTTGGTAAGGCGGGAAGAAACAGATGGTTGGGTATCAGACCAAGAGTGAGAGGGGTAGCAATGAACCCTGTTGATCACCCAATGGGTGGTGGTGAAGGTAGGGCATCCGGAGGTCACCCAAGATCAAGAAATGGCTTATATGCTAAAGGTAAGAAAACAAGAAATACTAATAAGTATTCTGAAAATTTAATTGTCGCTAGAAGAGTTAATAAAAGATTAAGTAGATAATGGGACGTTCACTTAAAAAAGGACCATACATAGATTTCCGTCTGGAAAAAAAGGTGGAAGCAATGAACCAATCCGGAAAAAAGTCTGTGATTAAAACCTGGTCGAGAAGATCAATGATTTCACCAGACTTTGTAAGTCATACTTTTGCAGTACATAACGGAAATAAATTCATACCTGTTTATGTAACTGAAAATATGGTTGGACATAAATTGGGCGAATTTGCTCCTACAAGAAATTTTAGAGGTCATACAGCTAAAAAAGGTAAATAGATAAATCTTCCTGGTAATAGGTCATGGAAACAACTGAAGTGAAAAAAAGAAGGTCTGTTATAAAGAGACAAAAGAAAGAAGCTGCCAAGCTTGCCAGACAAACCGGTCCGGCTGTGGCAAAGCTTAATAA
>DATCKK010000339.1:0-3644 GCA_036562325.1 Cytophagaceae bacterium
TAGTTCCTCCAGCTTTTGCCCGGATAACTTATAGTACTCCCCCTTTTTGGGATCCAGTTCCTGAGCTTTTACATAAGACTCGTAAGCAATCTTAAGGGGCTCGCTACTCAGTGACTGATAAGCAGGATTGGTAGAATGGGCTATATCAGAATAAATTACCCCTTTATAATACCAGGTCTTGGCCTGCCCACTGGTTTTTTCATTAGATGACGCGCCATCAATATTTTCTTTTGCTTTATCCAGTTCCCCATCTTTATGATATAAAATGGCATTGGTTACTGCAGAGTTTTGTGCATGGGCAAATCCGGCTGTTGCTAGTGCAAACAGAAAGATTAAAAGATTTTGTTTAAGCTGATTTTTCATTGCGTAGAATATTACGTTATCAAAACGGTATAAAAAACTAAAGATGAGCTTATTGCTCATCTTCAGTAGTAGTGTCATCATCTTCTTCCTGCTCATCATCCAAGCCTAATTCATTGTCTTCCAACACATCCTGTTCATCTTCACCTGGTATTTCAGCTTTAGGGATTGAATCATTTTCTTCTTCAGTTTCCCCGGCAATTCTCTCGATCTTTGCTACAGAAGAAATCTCATCACCCTCACTCAGTTTAATTAATCGCACCCCTTGTGAAACACGGCCCATAACTCTCAGATCTTTGATAGACAGACGTATAGTAATTCCTGATTTGTTGATGATCATTAATTCATCATTGTCCGTTACATCCTTGATAGCAACAAGATGGCCTGTTTTCTCTGTGATATTAATGGTTTTAACTCCTTTACCACCTCTGTTTGTAATTCTGTAACCAGAAATATCTGAACGTTTTCCATAACCTTTTTCAGAAACAACCAACAAGTCGTTATCTGAACAACTTACACAAACCAAACCAATCACTCTGTCATCCGGCCCTGCAAGGGACACGCCTCTTACACCGGCAGCGGTTCTTCCCATTGGCCTTACCAATGATTCATTGAATCGGATCGCTCTTCCGGATCTCAATGCAATAACAATATCGTTGCTTCCATTGGTCAATCGAACATCCAGCAAGCTATCACCTTCATTGATAGTAATTGCATTGATACCACTTGACCTTGGCCTTGAATAAGCTTCCAGCGATGTTTTCTTGATAGTACCTTTTACAGTACACATTACCAGGAAGTTATTATTGATATAATCTTCGTCTTGTAGATTTTTAACATTAACAACCGCACTCACCTTATCTCCTGATTCAATGTTAATCAGGTTTTGAATAGCTCTTCCTTTGGATGTTTTACTTCCTTCCGGAATTTCATATACCTTTAACCAGAACAGTTTACCTGATTCAGTGAAAATTAACAGGTAGTTGTGTGTGGTTGCAATGAATAAATGCTCGGTAAAGTCATCGTCTTTACTTCCAGCCCCTCTTGAACCAACTCCTCCTCTTGCCTGAGTTCGGTACTCAGAAAGCGGAGTACGTTTAATGTATCCCTGATGAGAAATAGTTATCACCATCTCTTCATCAGCAATCATATCTTCTATGGAAATATCGTCTCCGGAATGCACTATTTCCGTTCTTCGTGCATCACCGTATCTATCTTTCATTTCAGTCAGCTCATCTTTGATGATCTGCATCCTCATATCTTCATTGGCAAGTACTGCTTTCAGATACTCGATCAGCTTCATCACTTCCTCATACTCCTTCACAATCTTCTCTCTTTCCATACCTGTCAATCTCTGCAGACGAAGATCAAGAATCGCTTTGGCCTGAATCTCGGATAATTCGAATTTCTCCATCAAGCCAGTCTTCGCTGTTTCCGGATCTCTGGAGTTTCTGATCAATGCAATAACTTCATCCAGGTTATCCAGTGCAATAAGATACCCCTGAAGGATATGCGCCCTCTTTTCTGCTTCTTTTAACTCGTACTGAGTCCTTCTTACAACTACATCATGTCGGTGCTCTACATAGTAAACAATCTGATCTTTAAGGTTAAGGGTCATTGGCCTTCCTTTAACCAAAGCAACATTGTTTACCCCAAAAGAAGACTGAAGCTGTGTATATTTATATAAATTGTTGAGTACTACATTCCCTATAGCATCTCTCTTAAGATCATATACAACCCTTAACCCTTCTCTGTCGGATTCATCTCTTATATCTGAAATTCCTTCCAGCTTTTTCTCATTGATCAGTTGGGCCGTTTTCTCAATCATAGAGGCCTTATTGACCATGTATGGAATTTCGGTCACCACAATTTGCTCTTTTCCTGAAGGCGTTGTTTCAAAGGTTGCTTTCGCACGTATTACCACCCTGCCCCTTCCGGTTTCAAATGCAGATTTTACTCCTGAGTATCCGTATATGATACCGCCTGTAGGAAAATCAGGAGCTTTTATATATTGCATTAACTCTGCAACTGTAATGTCTTTATTATCAATATAAGCAATGATACCATCAATCACTTCCGAAAGGTTATGAGGTGCCATATTGGTTGCCATACCAACGGCAATACCGGAAGTTCCATTAATTAAAAGATTAGGTACTTTGGAAGGAAGTACAGTGGGTTCCTCTAATGAATCGTCGAAGTTAGGCTGGAAATCAACAGTGTCTTTGTTGATGTCTACCAGCATTTCTTCAGCTATTCGTTTTAGCCTGGCTTCTGTATAACGCATTGCAGCAGGCGAATCTCCATCTATTGACCCGAAGTTTCCCTGGCCATCTACCATCGGATATCGTAATGACCACTCCTGTGCCATACGAACCATTGTATCATAAACAGAAGCATCTCCATGTGGGTGGTACTTTCCAAGTACCTCTCCTACAATTCTTGCAGATTTTTTGTAAGGTTTATTATAGTTTACCCCTAGCTCAGACATTCCATACAAAACTCTGCGGTGAACCGGCTTTAAACCATCACGCACATCAGGAAGTGCCCTGGAAATGATAACAGACATGGAGTAATCAATATAGGCTCCACGCATTTCATCCTCTATATTGATAGGGATAATATTTGTACCTTCTGCCATACTTTTTATGGAAAAATTCTATATTTAATTGATTGAGCAAGTTAATCAATTTTTATGAACTCCCATAGGAATGCTTGCCCTTAAAAACTGATTTTTCTTACATTTTTATCCACATTTTGGGATTCTCAGCAGAATTATTCAGAGTTAAATTTTAAACTGAAATGAAAGCTCTATTTTATTTTAAAATGCCTGATCTGCGGATAAAAATTTATGTACCATTTATAACAAAAATTGCTCATCAAAAATTCTACAAGTTTCCTGAATTTGAAAGATAACCATCTGGGTTTTTCCAATAAAATGCCAGCATATAACTCAATGTTTTTTACATAAAAAAATCAAGGCATTTATCAAGTATAACAACAGGATAATTAGGCAGGTAAGTTTCTACACAAACAGAGATAGTTTTAATATATGCGTATTTTGTAACTCTTCCTCTTATTGCAAATCTTAGTTATAAATACACACACCTAAGCAAATCCAATATTCAATTTGAATCTATTTTAAAATTTAACTCTACTTTGTCAGATTCTAAAAATTGGCAAAAAATTATAAATTTGCAACAGTTAAGGGCTTACAACGAGAAAGCCCTTTTCAAAAAATAAGAATAACAAAAAAAGGTATAACAATGAGAAAACATCAGGCCTTC
>DATCKK010000349.1:0-2394 GCA_036562325.1 Cytophagaceae bacterium
ACCTAAAGGGATTTTTGTTGGAACCATAACCATAGAAAGTTATGTGAGTGATGAAAATCAAAAGTATAACCCGACCGCCATTGCTGATTTGTTCTGGAAAATGTATAAAGAAAAGAAGGAGTTCGAAATTGTTTATTAAAAATAAAACTCTCATATCTAAACTCTAAATCCTGACAAGACTGTACATATTGAATCTTTATAACTTTAGAATTTAGAGTTAGATTTTACTTTAACCTCTATCGGTTTCTTTTGGGAACCAGTCAAAAATTTCATCAATACCACTTTTGGCATCTTCAATTAATTCATCCGGATCGTATCCAAAGTCACTTTCAATGTCCCAGCCTCGCCAAACTATTTTTTTAGTTTTAGTATCTATAATATCCACCACTACAGTACCATAGGTATAACGAACCAGGCGAATACCAGGTGTTGGATCAATTTCCGTAATTACCGTAAAGTCCGGGTAGTAATAGTCATCAATAAACAAGCCTTCATAAAACTCTTCTCCATAATAGGTATAACTGGCCGGTAATTCTTCTACCATAGTATCTGCTCCAAAGTTTACATGTATTAATACCAGAAAATCCGGGTTTTCAGGATTAAGTTCATATTTCAGTTGGGTTAACTCTTCTATGGTTTTATCTCTTAGCTCTGCATAGGCCATTTCATTCATCCCCTCGTTGTATTTATCTCCCGGAGGCAGAAAGGCGTAGGTTTTATATTGAGTGAGGTCAACGCTGAGGTCCATATATGTAGTATGGACATTATCTGTACAACCTGTTATAAGCAGGATGGCTATTAACAAGACTTTCCAACTTCTTATTATATTTCTGATTATGTCTGGCATCACTATATCTTTAATCTCAGTGAATTATATGGTTATTGTTTAAAATTATGAATTAATTGAAATACATTAATTCATAATTTTAAACCCTTTATTTATTACATTGATGATTTTGGAAATTCATGCAACACGCGGCCTACATTCCTTGATACTTCTTTTACTATTTCATCGGGTTCGTACCCTCGTTCGTATTCCGCTGCATATCCTCTCCATACTATCTCTTGAGACTTTGTGTCTATAATATCGATAACTACTGTCCCAAATGTATATTCGACCTGGTCTACATCAGGGACCGAATTTAAATCGGTGATGATTGAATAGTATGGATAGTAGTAGGTATCAATAGGCCCTTCATAAAACAAAGGCCCGGTATATGCATAATCGGAAGGAAGCATCAGCGAGTTGGTCTCTGCCTGAAAATTAACATGGAGCAATACCAGAAAGTCAGGTTTTTGGGGCTCTAATATATATCCCCGCTTATCAAGCTCTTTTTTGGCACGCTTTCTTACCTGCAGATAAGAGTCGTTGTTTAGTCCTGAGTTTGATGTATCTTGGGGAGGAAGAAATGCATAGGTTTTATAAGCTTTTAACTGACTTGTGGTAACCCTGCTTGCGGTATGTACATTGTGGGTACAACTGGCAGATGCAAGAAATATTAATAACGCTACCATTATCCCTCTCATAATCCCTTTCATAGTCTTCATCTTTATTAAAGCAACATTCTACTGTAGTTTTTGTTTAGCACCTAATAGGGAAATTGATAATTGGTTTGTGTTAGATGTTGTAAATGAATGTATTATGATGGGGGAGGGAAGTAGGAAAGTGAGTAGTGAAGTGAAAAATAGGCTCTGTTGAAAAGAGCCTATTTAGCTAATGGTTAGGTGATACAGAACGTGGTATTACTTTCTGCTTTTCAGATATTGTTGAATAAATCTTCTGGCTTTAAAAAGTTGGGATTTGGAAGTCCCTTCTGAAATATTCAAAATAGCTGCAATCTCTTTGTGAGTATATCCCTCAATAGCATACATTGTAAATACTGTCTTGTAGCCTGTTGGTAATAATTTGATGATTTCCAGTAACTCCTTTTCAGAAAGTTCATTGAACTCCGAAAATTTATTTTGCTCTTCTTTAACAGCTCCAAAAGCAATATGTGAACTCATCGCCTTGTTCTTTTTATAATTATCTCTGGCTGTGTTCACTACAATGGTTCTGGTCCACGCATCAAAAGAGTTGTCACTGTTGTAGTTGTTAATGTTTTTAAAGATTTTTACAAAAGCTTCCTGAATAATATCCTCTGCTTCAAACACAGACCGAGAATACCGCAGGCAAAGGGGTTTTAATTTGCCGGAGTAATAGTTGTACAATTCTTCCTGTGCAAATCGGTCTCCCAATTTACATTTTTCCAATAAAGCTGATTTGAATGCTCTGTTCATTTTGTTTAGGTTTGTTTGTTTAGTATGTATTTGTTTGGTAATAAGGGAATTGGGTGTTAAAAAATGATTTATTACCTGGTAGTTAAAGTTTAGCAATTAATGTACTAGGAATATTAA
>DATCKK010000353.1:0-3000 GCA_036562325.1 Cytophagaceae bacterium
GAGTTATTTTTACTTTATGGTTATCAACCTGCTCTTCCAATTGATAGGAAAAGTTATTCTTCATATTTCTTCTTAAAATAAAGAAGATTGACACTCCCATTCCAATCAGTATACCTAACAGCAAGTCAGTAAATACAATAGCTACCACAGTTACAATGAAAGGTAAAAACTGATCCCAACCTTGCTTATAAAAGTTTTTGTATAAGGCAAAAGTGGTTAGTTTATAACCTGTTACCAATAGGATTGCTGCTAAAGAAGCCAAAGGTATGAGGTTTAACATAGTTGGGAACAATACAACAGCAACTAAGATTAAAAATCCATGGAATATTGCTGTCATTTTAGTTCTTCCTCCTGAGTTTACAGCTACCGAACTTCGTACTATCACTGAAGTAATTGGCAAACCTCCTATTAGTCCAGACACCATATTTCCGATCCCTTGTGCTTTCAACTCCCGGTTTTTAGGAGAGGTACGCTTATAAGGATCAATTTTATCTACCGCTTCTACATTAAGCAGTGTCTCTAAAGTTGCCACCAATGCAAGGGTAATCGCCACCCCATACACCTGAGGATTTTTGAAATTGGAAAAATCAGGAATGGTAAAAAAGCTAAGCAGTTCATTAAAACTATTAGCCACCGGTATCTGTACCAAGTGCTCTGCACCCAGCACTATGTCTGCCCAACCAAGGGAATCAAACAAACTATTAATTACCACTCCAAATACCACAACCAACAAAGGGGCAGGAATAGCTTGGGCAACTGACCATTTTATTTTTCCCCAATAAATCATAAGTATCAGGGAAACCAGGCTTATTACCACAGCTCCCGGGGTAATGGCGCCAAAAGCCTTAAAAATTTCCGATATCGTATTTTCATCATCGGCCTGAAGGAAGTTTAAATTTCCTTCATAATCCATATCATAACCCACCGCGTGTGGAATTTGCTTTAAGATGAGAATGATTCCGATAGCAGCAAGCATTCCTTTAATCACTGCAGATGGAAAAAAGGCGGCAATACTTCCTGCTTTCGCATATCCCATCACAACCTGTAAAACTCCGGCTATAAATACCGCACATAAAAATGTTTCAAAAGAGCCTAACGTGCTTATAGCATTAATAACAATTATGGTAAGACCTGCAGCAGGCCCGGAAACACTTAGTTGAGAACCGCTAAAACTTCCAATAACCAAGCCACCCACTATACCTGCGATTAAACCGGAAAACAATGGAGCACCTGAAGCTAAAGCTATACCCAAACAAAGTGGAACTGCAACGAGAAAGACTACTAACCCTGCAGAAAGATCATATTTAAGATTCCCCTTCAAGGAAGACAAATCCTTTAAATTAATTTTGCTCATACAATTAATAATTAATCGGAATTAATTGATTTAATAAATTAGATATTGAATTGGCCAATACACCACTTATCCAGACAATAGATGATACTAGTCTGAACTGTGCATTTTGAAACCAATAAGAAATAAGAAACCAGATCAGATATTTACGCTTAAATAAAGATCTGAAATTAAACTATAAAGGATTGTTTAGGAGGAGGGGTAATAATCTCAATATAACTAGGCGGATAATATTCCTCAAAATATATGCTTAAAAGCTTACTTGTTAATAAACTAATAAATAATTCAGAGCATGGAACAGAACAACACATTTTAGTACCTTTCAATATTTCTTCCAGGGTACTTTGATCGCTTTTACACTCTTTATGATTTTCCTCTAATGGCTGCCCGTTTAAAACACTTAAATATATCTTTTTTTGTGTATCCTGCCCCAGCATGACGCTAATACTAGGCATCATCACGCATGTAATCAGTAAATACAATACAAGGTGCTTGAGCATGATATATCTAATTTTCAAATAAAATGTTAGCAAATATATGAATTTCTCAACGAAAAAAAAGAAAAATAGTTCAAATGCAAGCTTATTTTTTCTAATAAAATCACCTGATAATCAACTCATAGGGAATTCTTGCCTGAACCCCGTTTAGTTTATCCGCATTCTGAATGGTTTTGTACACAGGATACAGGCTTCCCAGGTTTAACTTAATAGCCTTACTCTCTTCTTCTTCCATTTGCCTTATCAATTGAGTTAAAAACGTCGTTTTTTGTTCCGGCCAATATACTACCTGATACTCTTTTTGATTGGCCATTTCAGCAGCAATGGCAATGGCATCATCCAAATTACCAAACCCATCTACCAGTTTATTATTCTTAGCCTCAATACCTGACCACACTCGGCCTTCCGCCAATTCGTCTCTCATCGTTTCCACACTAATTTGTCTTCCCTGCGCAGCTTTTAAAGTAAATTGATCGTAGATCCTTTCTACTTCCTTTTGAATTATTTGTTTTTCAAACTCCGTTATTGGCCTGGTAAAAGAGCCTATATCTGAAAACTTACCAGTAGTTACCCGGTCCGCTGTAACTCCAAGCTTATCTTCCAAAAACTCTTTTCCGTTCATTAAAACACCAAAAACACCAATAGAGCCTGTTATGGTAGTGGGGTGTGCAATAATGGTATCACAAGCCATGGCAATATAATACCCTCCTGAAGCAGCCATGTCAGACATTGAGGCAACAACCGGCTTTACCTTTTTGGTCAACTCTACTTCTTTCCATATAACATCGGAAGCTAATGCACTTCCTCCCGGAGAGTTAATTCTTAACACTATTGCTTTAACATCTTCATCTAATCGCGCTTTTCTGATCTCTTCCGAAAAAGTATAAGAGCCAATACTATTCTGATCCGACTTACCATCTTCTATGGAACCGGTACCATATATAACAACAATCTTGGATTTTCCCGAAACCATACTTTCTTCATTGATGGCTTTATCATTCAAATCGGTATATCGGACAAATTTGATTTTTTCATTCTCCGCCAATGCCAGTTTTTCCTTTTTTAAATAATCCAAAACTTCAGAATAATACCCAAGATCCGTAACAAGCTTAAAGTTAAGTGCGTCCTCTGCAGACCTTACCAACATTGAAT
>DATCKK010000355.1:0-2001 GCA_036562325.1 Cytophagaceae bacterium
ATAATATCCCATGGAATGCCTTATCCTCAAAATTTAGAAATGGCTTTGAATGTTGAAAATATTATCAGAAAAGAAGGAGCAGTACCTGCAACTATAGCCATTCTAGGCGGAAGAATAAAGGTTGGATTAAACAAAGATGAAATTGAATACCTAGGTAAAGCTAAAAATGTAATAAAAACTTCAAGAAGAGATATTCCGTTTATTGTGTCAAAGAAATTGGATGGGGCGACAACTGTAGCTTCTACTATGATTATAGCTGCAATGGCAGGAATTAAGGTTTTTGCAACCGGAGGAATAGGAGGAGTACATAGAGGAGCTCAGGAGACTTTTGATATATCAGCAGATTTGCAGGAACTAGCGAAAACAAATGTGGCTGTTGTATGTGCAGGAGCAAAATCAATACTGGACATCGGATTGACCCTTGAATACTTGGAAACTTACGGAGTACCGGTAGTAGGCTATGGTACGGACGAATTTCCTGCATTTTATACAAGAAAGAGCGGATATAAGGTTGACTACAGAGTTGACAGTGCTGAAGAACTTGCAGTAGCCATCAAAACCAAATGGAATTTAGGGCTCAATGGTGGTGTTGTGGTTGCCAATCCTATTCCTGAAGAATATGAGATGGATTATGATATAATTACAAAAGCCATAAATGATGCAGTCATTGAAGCAGAAGCAAAAGGCATAAGAGGAAAGGAAACTACTCCGTTTCTTTTGGCCAGAGTAAAGGAGCTGACAGGAGGAGACAGTTTGGAATCAAATATTGCATTAGTGTATAATAATGCAAAGGTTGCTGCTCAATTGTCTGTAGAGCTTGCAAAGTTATAAAAGTTATATGAATAAGAAGGTAAGAGGGTAAGGTTATGGCTAAAATATATGAATTTGATGCAAAGATAAAAAAGCTCCTGATATGGACGCGACAATAGCATTTTTATTAAAGCAACACGGTTTTCTTATATTTATGAAAACCGTGTCAGTCTGAAGACAAACTATACTGTGTTAGAATGGCATGTATATCTTTGCATTGGTTATGAAATTTGACTGGGCTACTGCTTGCCTTTGGAAAAGTTTTAACGGTGCCAAACGGTCATTCTTGACCTTTGCTCCGCACCAATGGCACCTAAGCCGGCTTCCATGCCAGCTTTACAGACTTTCCATCAAAGCCTGCGCAGAGACCTGTTAGCAAAATACATAAATGTGCACAGATATACATTGCAATTATGCTTTATAACCTTTTGTCTACAGTTAGACACGGTTTTTTGTATGTAAGAAAACCGTGTTTATATGTATTATCTGAGCTATACTTATAAAAATCATTATTAGATTGAATTTAAAGTTTTTATTTTTCTGAAATAATGTCCCCAACACTCAGTTACAATCTTTCTTGCAGCAAACAGAGTAATTAAAGAGCTGTCTAACCTTGGAGCTACTTCGACTATATCCATACCTATTATGGGAAGTTGAAAAAATGCATGCAGCATGGTCAATAATTCTCTGGAGGTAAGGCCTCCGAATTGTGGGGTTCCAGTGCCTGGTGCATATGCTGGATCCAGACAATCAATATCAACTGTTATATATACATGATCAAAGTTTGACATTTTTTCCAGAACCTTTTGGCAGGTTTCTTTAATGCCAATTTCACTTATTTCTCTGGCTGATAAAAGGTTCAGTTTCTTATTTTTAATAAATCTATGTTCTTGAAGTTCAATGGATCTTATTCCAACGAAATATATAGATTCCAATCCCATCGTATGTTTTAATTCTAAAGCTCTTCTTTGAGTACATCCATGAGAGTACCTGTCTCCAGCCATTTCGTCACAGAGGTCAAAATGAGAATCCAGATGTATTATTCCTAAAGGTTTATCTATATATTTGTCTATGCACTGCAGAACAGGGATGGTAGTTGAATGATCCCCGCCAATTATGGTAAAAAACTTATTGGCTTTAATACATCTTTCTATTACTTTATCTAATTTATTATATATTTCAGGTATATTG
>DATCKK010000359.1:0-8714 GCA_036562325.1 Cytophagaceae bacterium
TACATATTCAATTCCCTCTAAGGCACTAAAGCTAAGGTATTGTCCAGCCTTAATACAAACTGTTTGATAAGTAGCTGTAGGAGAAATTGTGCCTGCTGACCCCCCTCCAATGCATTGGCCTAATGCAACCTGAACACTAAAAATCAGGCCTATAGCAGCAAATATTTTTTTTACGGCAGTTTTCATATTATCAAAAGGTCCTCCTTCAACCGGGGATAGTTTACAATAAGTTAAGGGTTTATGGGTTTTTAATGAACCTTAATTATAGTCCATCAAAGAACTTCATACCTAATGTTTTACGAGAGTCAAATTATTGGAGTTTCTTTCTGTTCATTAAGTTTTAGCTATTTTCGATGAACAAAGCATTTATGCCAATGAATACGAAAAATGGCGGTAACAGATTTATTTTTAGCAACTTATTGGTCAGGATCAAGTTGAAATGAGGGCATAGGGGGCATTGAATCATATTAGAAAAATACTAAATCGCAGAGTTAACTTCCTGCAAATTTTCATTCAAAAGGGCCTAAGCATAGGCTATATTACAACTTTTCATGAAAATTATAAATAGCAATAATTTTGCTAAACTCTTCTTTTCCCTGAGAATCAGAATTTTTGGATATAATACTCACAATGTACTCCTTCTTTAACATCTTTATCATAGATGAGAGAAGCAATATTATGAGCTATAACTTGCCATCCAGAAGGACAAGGTAAATCCATAAAAAAAGAGCCCTGATTTTCAGGACTCTTTTACATATTTAATCTTTACCTATTAAGCTAATATCAACCTTTATTTTCTTTGAAATGCGCCTACGTGGTATTCAATTAATCCTGGTGTAGGGCTCTCCAGCACTCTGTTCACAGTCACCCCTTTAGATTTACCAACTTCGATCAAAACGTCTTTAAAATGATACCCAACAGACCCAACCGAATTCAAAGGCACCTCTTTGTGTTTGGCATAACGACAAACGTGATTGTCAAAAAAATCTTCAAATGCTGAAACAACTATCTTTTTCACAGAGGGTTCAGCGATATTATCCTTCACAAATCTAGAAAATGCTGCAAGAAAACGATTCGGGAAAGGCTTTTTGTAAACAGATTCAAATATTTCTTCCTTGGACATTTTATAAGTGTTATTAAACACATCTACCACATGTGCAGGAAGTTCTTTATAAAAATAAGCTTGCAATAATTTCTTTCCTATGTAAGCCCCGCTGCCTTCATCCCCAAGAATAAATCCAAGAGATTCAACATTTTCCAAAATGTTTTCTCCATCATAAAAACAGGTGTTTGATCCGGTCCCTAAAATAGCTGTAACTCCGGCTTCCCTGCCACAAGCAGCCCGGGCAGCAGCAAGCAGGTCATGGTTTACTTCAATTTCCGCTCCGGGAAATATTGTCTTAATAGCCTGAGCCACGGACTCGTTGTTCTTTTTAGAACTACAGCCGGCCCCATAAAAATAGACCTCTGTAACTGCCATTGCATGAGCAATCTTTCCTCCAAGCTCTCCCTGCAATAAGGCAGTAATTTCCTCAGTGCTTTGAATATACGGATTAAATCCGTGCGTATAGTAGTTTCCTACTTCTTTAGATCCGTCAAGTATTCTCCAGTCTGTCTTTGTCGAACCACTGTCAGCAACAACTATCATAGGGCTTTGCGTTTTTAGAATTGAGAAAACAGTTATATGTAAATTTCCGATTTTATTCGCATAAACACTAAAAATCCGCTATTTTTTTGCTCCAAAAGTCAATTTAATAAAACTGATTCTTTATTTTGTATAAATGAGCACAAGTAACGTTCACAGAAAATAATCGTTATAAGGGACTTATTGGGTTTGCGTACAAACCCGACAATATTTCAACAAGAATTTTGTTTATTGATAAATCTGAACTATCTAAGCACTTGCTTTTATTATTTTAATTACTCATATAAAAGATTATGAATAGACTATTATTTAGCATTATTTGTGTCCTATTTTTAAACACCTCATTATCTGCGCAGAATGTACAATGGGCCTGTAAGCTGGTTTCTACCAATGATCCAACCACTTACGACTGGTATGTTCCTTCCGACGCAATCGGAGTGCCCAATGTTTACCCCAATTCAAAAAACGGAGGACATGCATGGATTGTTGGTTATAACCACAATGGCATCGATTACGAAGCCAAAGGAGCCATATATATCACTGTTGAATTCTGCAATCCTGTTTTTACACAACAAGTGGTAGTTGCTGAAACACATGCTCCCGGCTCAATTGCTAAAATCTACCTTATAGATGAAAAAGGAAAAGAAAAGCTGGTTTATGACGAAACACCGAGAGAAGTGCCTGAAAGTGTCCGAATGCTTTCTGTTCCAGTTAAACAAACCAAAAGGAGAATCAAGCAGGTAAAGTTGGTTTGCTATCCTTCCAAAGTAAAAGGCTGGAACTGTATTGATGCTATTGGTATTTCTCCTTCCAGAATTCCTGTAACGGAAGAAATCAAGATAAATGAAAGTAATGCGAATAGCTCTCTCTTATCTCCTCCGAAATTCTTAGATGATAAAATCAACTCAAAATATAAAGATAAAGAGCCACAAATTAGCCCTGACGGTAAAACCCTGTATTTCTCAAGAGTTGCCGACCCTAATAATATAGATGGGGAGAAGGACGACATCTGGTATTCCACCAAAGACGAAAACGGCGAATGGACCAAAGCAGTAAATATCGGAAAGCCATTGAATAACTCCGGATACAACTTCGTTACTTCTGTTACTCCGGACGGAAACACCTTGTTATTAGGAAATACTTATAATGCAGATGGTTCACCTAAAGGTGGGGGAGCATCCATGACCAACAGAATTAAAGGTGGATGGGCTGTACCCAGAAACCTGAACATAAAAGAGTTTAAAAACAAAAACCGCTTTGCCGGATTTCATCTTTCTTCTAACGGTAAAGTTATTTTAATGTCTATTGAAGACGATAACTCTCTGGGCGATGCGGATATTTATGTAAGCTTCCTTCAGTCTGACGGCTCCTGGTCCAAGCCTAAAAACCTTGGGAAAGGCATAAATACGGTGAATGCAGAATATAACCCTTATATGGCGGCTGATGGTATTACACTTTATTTTGCATCCAACGGGTATTATGGATATGGAGGATGCGACATCTATATGTCCAAGCGATTAGATAATACCTGGGAAAACTGGACACAACCTATTAACATGGGCCCAGTCCTTAACTCCAAAGAAAACGAGTTCAGCTTTAACATTACTGCCGATGGTAAATATGCCTATGGGTATAAATACCACAATGAAACTATGAATGAAGACATCTATGTGGTAGACTTCTCTACTCAGTCATCAAAAGTAAAGCCTGAACCGGTAGTTATGGTTATAGGAAAGGTTTATGATGCTAAGACCAAACTTCCGATTGAAGCAAACATCAGTTATCAAACCTTAGATGATGGAGTGGAAGTAGGTATAGCTCATTCCAACCCAAATACCGGCGATTACAAAATTATTCTCCCTCCAGGAAAAGACTATGGGTTTTACGCAGATGCTCCCGGTTATATAGCTGTCCATGAAAACCTGGAAGTAGCAGACAACAAAGAGTATCTTGAAATCCAGAGAGACCTGTATCTTGTACCTATAGAAATAGGCCAATCTATAAAAATGAATAACGTTTTCTTTGTTCAAAGTAAGCCTGAACTTCTGCCTTCTTCTTATCTGGAGCTGGATCAGATAGTACAGATTATGAAAAATAATCCTACTATGGAAATTGAGCTTCACGGACACACCGACAATGTTGGCGATCCAAAGAAGAACTACGATCTGTCAATGGAAAGGGTAAAAACAGTAAAAGCTTACTTCGAATCTAAAGGAATAAGTGGAAAACGAATAGAACTGAAAGCTTTCGGAGGCACAAAGCCTATCGCAAGCAATGCAAAAGAAGAAACCAGAAAATTAAATAGAAGAGTTGAGTTTATCATTATAAAGAAATAAACTATATCAAATAGTAAAAGCAAAAAATCCGGAGAAGGAAGAAAAACCTTTCCGGATTTTTTGCTTTAGAAAACAATTAAAATGCTATTGGTTTATCAATGAAAAATACCTGCCTGGTGACTCAACCTCAAAAGTTTCAATGCATCCCCTATCCTGCATAGTAACAAAAGCGGTTTTCCCCTCTTTTCCTCCAAAGGCAATATTCGTAGGCTTCTGTCCTTTCAACTTTATTTCCTTTATCACTTTTCCTTCCGGAGATACTTTCACAACAACTCCTTTATCGTAGCGGGTTATGTACAAATTCCCCTCAACATCGCATTTCATTCCATCCATTCCACCATCTTCAAACTTTATTAACAATCTTTTATTTGTCAGGCTGTCATTATCAAGTATATCATATACCCATACATTCCTTTGCACACTTTCGTTTACATATAACTTTTTTTCATCAGGGCTTACTTCTATACCATTGGTCGTTCCCATGCCCAACTCCAGTAAAACTACTTTCCCGTTTTTAATCATCCACAAATTACCGGTTGACTGTGACCAGTCCGGGTCAGAAGCATAAAGAATATCTTTACTGGTTATGGCAATATCATTCGGCTGATTCATAGACGTATCATGAGCATACACAGAAATTTCCTTTTCCTGATTTATGCTTAATATATTGTGCCCTGTATAATCGGCAACCAGCATATTTCCTTTACTGTCGATACAGATAGCATTTCCGGTACTGCCTTCCGGCAATTCTACAAATAAACCGACATTCCCAATACTGTCTACTTGTCCGATTGTTCCTTCTTTTTCATAGTTTACTGCATATAATATTCCGCGGTCATCTACCACCGGGCCCTCTATTCCTGCTGTAAACTCATTTTCCTTGGTAAAATCACGGGCAATATATAACTCAGGCTCCGTAGGCGTAGAGCATGAAATGCAAAGGATAACACAGGTATAAAGACTTATTAGAAATTTTGCGTTTTTCATCGTTGTATTGTTTAAAAAGTAAAAATAGAGGAAGTATATTAATGATCAAATGTGGCAAAAAGAATAAAAGGCAACAAAAGGCCCCCTGATCTTAAATTAGTCCATGTGGTTATTTCAATAATTAGATAATTTTAGTAAAATTGGATAGGAAAAGAAAACGATCGTAAACAATGAAAAAACTTCTATTTAAAGCATTTGCAGCTTTAACATTATTAGTGGCAGTTACATCCTGCTCCAAAAACAAATCCGAAATTATCGCTAAATCCTGGAAAGGCACAGAACTTGAAGTTGCTGGCGGCACTAAACTTTCTGCCGATGATATTGGAGGAGTAAACTATACGTTCAATCAGGATGGATCTTTTACTTATACCGAAGCTGCTAAAACACATGACGGTACCTGGTCTTTGAATGAAGATGGATCAAAGCTTACCTTGGTTTATGAAGAAGAAAACCGCACTGTAGAGCAACAGATAAAAGAACTATCGGAAGAAAAAATGATCATTCACGGCGTGGAGCACGGCATGGAACGAACCGTTACCCTTATTCCTGAAAATAAGTAAGAATAGACTTATAGTTTGTAAAGCTGTTTTCTGAATAATACTTATCAGAAAACAGCTTTTTAATTTAATAATATTGATAAAGCTCCTCTACCTGTTTTTCTATTACATGCCAGAAATCTTCCTTATCCCATAATTGCTCAATACCCGGAGTAGCCATAATATTGTTCATTATTTCATCCTGGTGGTTGCCCAAGCGCAATGCTTCGGAATACGACATATCCGAAAACGTAACCATAGTATATAAAGGAAGATACCTTTTACCCAGCTTCTGATGAATCAACCCTTCGATTTTTTTTCTTAATAAAAACTTTGCATCGGCTACCTTATCCCGCATTTCGATAAAGTTCCTCAAAGCAAGTTCTGCTATAGCATCTGCATCCTGCTTGCGTACCTGTTCAAAAAGTTTTATACTGGCCGCCCAGTCATGTCCGGACTCTTCCAGTAAACCGTTTAACGTGTAGCAATCTTCAAAACCAGCATTCATACCTTGACCATAAAAAGGTACAATCGCATGCGCTGCATCTCCGATTAACAGAGCATTATGGTTACAGGTCCACGGATAGGCTTTAACCGTTAAAAGCGACGAAGGAGGTTTTTGATAATAATCTTTTATAAGATCAGGAATAAGAGGAACTACATCCGGAAAGTGTTTTTGGAAAAAGGCCATTACCTTTTCACCATTGCTTAATGCCTCAAAAGATACTTCGCCTTGAAAAGGTAAAAACAGGGTAGCGGTAAAACTTCCATCCATATTAGGCAAAGCAATCAACATGTAAGTATGACGAGGCCAGATGTGAAGAGCGTTTTTATCCAAAACATGCTTACCATTCTTTGCAGGAATAGTTAATTCCAGATAACCATGTTCCAGGTATTCCTGTGCATAGTTGAAACGATCGGTCTTCATCATCGCAGTACGGACTGCCGAAAAAGCACCATCCGCACCAATCAACACAGAATAATCATGATGAACGATTTCACCATTTTCTCCCTTTTGAAAAGCGATTTGGTTTTTATCAAAAACGGGGTCAAGACATCTATGATTAAAATGAAAATGAACATTTTCATATTCATCTGCCTTTTCCATTAAGAGCTTATTTAACTGTCCTCTGGAAACAGAATAAATCATCTCTCCCTCTTCCCCATAAGGCTGAAAATGCACTTGCCCCTCCTCATCATGAATCATTCTCCCCTTCATGGGAACAGTATTATTAAGAACGAGCTGATCAAGTCCTACCTCTTTTAAGGCTTTAATACCCCGGTTGCTCAATGCCATGTTTATGGACCTACCCGACTCCATCACAGATATACGGGGATCCGGCCTCTTTTCAAAAACATCAACCACATAGCCTTTCTTCGCCAGAAACACAGACATTAAAGATCCAATAAGGCCCGCACCTACAATCGTAACATTTTTGGACATTCTGAAAAAAATTTTATCTACTCTGATTATATTAAATTTTAATCCGGCCCTTAAGCCAACAATTATTCTTTTATATAGCTACAAAGGCTTCCCAGGTACTTGGCGAACCGGAAAACCTCTTCATGGGTATTATACAAAGGAACTGGCGCAGCTCTTATCACCGAAGGATACCGGTAGTCTACCCAAAAGCCTTCCTGCATGAGTTTGTCAAACAACTCTTTACTGTTTTCCTGCACATAAATAGATACCTGACACCCTCTTTCTTCAAAGGCACCGGGAGTAATTATTTTGATCTGGTATTTTTTATCGGATGGGTTTTTCTCTGCTTCCCGGATCAGGACAAACTCCAATAATCCTGCTAATGACCTGCTCTTTTCAATTAGCGCGTCCATACCTGCCTCATCGAAAATATCCAGAGAAGCTTTATAAGCGGCCATAGACAATACAGGCGCATTACTTAATTGCCAGCCTTCTGCACCTTCCATCGGTTGGAATCCCTTCAGCATCTTAAACCTTTCTTCCTCATTATGCCCCCACCAACCAGCGAGCCTTGGCAATGAAAAATTCTTCCCATGTTTTTGATGCACAAATGCACCCGCAACACCTCCCGGGCCGGCATTAAGATATTTATAACTACACCAACCCGCAAAGTCCACATTCCAGTCATGCAGCGATAAGCGGACATTGCCGACCGCATGAGCCAGGTCATATCCCGCCAGTGCACCCGCTTCATGAGCAGCCTCTGTAATAGCTTTTAAGTCGAAAACCTGGCCTGTATAATAATTGACACCCCCAAAAAACACTAAAGCAAGTTCTTCTTTATGTTTTTGGATAAGTTGAATAATATCTTCTGTTCGCAGCGTAAACTCTCCCTCCCGCGGATGAGCTTCAATGATAGCCGTTTCCGGGTTTAACCCGTGTAATTTCACCTGCGACTCTACTACATATTGATCGGATGAAAAACTTCCGGCTTCCATTAATATTTTATAACGGTTGGTCTTCGGACGATAAAAACTCGTCATGAACAAATGAAGATTCACCGTAAGGCTATTCATCACTACCACCTCGGAAGGAAGCGCACCAACCAGCCGCGCTGTCTGCTCTGTTAAGACTTTATGGTAGGAAACCCATGGGTTCTTTGCCTGAAAATGCCCTTCCACTCCCAGGTTTTTCCAGTCAGTCAATTCCTGCTCAATATATTTTTTAAGCGATTTGGGCTGAAGCCCCAAGGAGTTACCGGTGAAGTATACTACTTTTTTATTATCTTTTACAGGAATATAAAATCTTTCCCTAAATACTCGCAGAGGATCAGCTTTATCCAGCTTTCGGGCAAAAGCAAGAGTATCCGGAAAATCAGTCATGGCGGGAACTGTAAGCATAACAAACAATTATTTGGCTTCCGCAATCGCAGGTTTCTGTGGAGGCTCCATTACGGTACCACACTTCTTACAAGTTCTTAACTCCTTGTTAGAATAAAACTTCTCCATGATCGGAGGGAGTTGCTTTACTATATCGGTAATCACCGCATACTCTTCGTATAGTTTATTGTCACAGTTTTCACAAAACCATAAAAAGCCATCTTGTTCTTCTGGCTTCCTATAACGTTCTATCACTAACCCAACTGTATTAGCAGGCCTTTGTGGACAATGAGGTACTTTAGGGGGGAGTAAAAAGATTTCTCCTTCTTTTATTGGAATAGTAACCTGTTTCCCATCTTCAATAATTTTAAGATTTATATCACCTTCCAATTGATAGAAGAACTCTTC
>DATCKK010000363.1:0-8526 GCA_036562325.1 Cytophagaceae bacterium
TAGGAAAACCCACGATTACCAAAGAAAGGTATTTAAAAACATTTTTAAAACTAATTGCAGCCCGTTTATTGGGGACCAGTTAAAGGAGTTGGTTAAAGAAAAATTTACCAGTCTTTCAACCTTAAACATATCAGATGGAAAGTATTTATTGAGTATGTGGGAGGAATTTAAACAGGGGATAGACATAAATAATTTAGCCAAATTAACAGGGGGTAAAAATTATAGTTTTAGCCAAATTAACAGTTATAGTATTAGGTTAATTACCCTAAAATCTGAAACTGATAACAAACGATATTGTAAAAGTTGTGGGAGGGATATTTCCGGACAAAAGTTAAATTCTGTTTTTTGCAGTGAAAAGATTTTCGGTAAGGAGGCAAAGAAATGCAGGAACAAAGACAGTAACCCCCGGAATCATGTAAAAAGGAAAATAGAAAGTTGGTCAAGTTCTCCAATGATTTTTAGTATAGATGAAATGATTGCACCCATTGCAGAAAAAGTAAAACAATTGGGTATTAAACAATAGTAAAGAGTTTTCTTGCATTACAAAAATAGTGGTGAATAGTGGAGTTTAGAAACTTGAAAAATTTGAAAAAACGGTATAAATCAAATTAAAGGTACTGTAAAAGGTTTTTATAATTCGTGCAGGTTATGCGAAACACCGCAAAGAATACTGGTCCATGTTATTTGAATTGATGTTAACTTTCTTGTTAGCTCAATTGGAACCTGTCAAAACCTAACATTATTATTTATTAAGATTGATTAGCATAAGGGAGGGTAGGGTTAAATCTTTGCTAGTATTTCCACGGTAACCGTTGCCCCAGCCCAAATAAATCCTTGTCATTTGAAAAGTAAAAGGGGTATTGGCTCAAATAGCACACTTCAAAAAAGTAACTCAATGATTGTTGTTTTCCGGATTGTCTATTCAAATTGAACAATACCGAACAATAAAAATGTGAAAGTTTTCGGAGTCCTAAAAAAAGAAATAGTAAAAACTGTCCCCTATACTGTCCCCTCAAAAGAAAAAACCCTCGCAAACTTTTAGTTTACAAGGGTTTAGTTCTTCTACTAGTAGCGGGAGCAGGACTCGAACCTGCGACCTTTGGGTTATGAGCCCAACGAGCTACCAACTGCTCCATCCCGCGGTATATCTTAAATAACCTAAATTTCCTTATTTTGTTCCGCAACCGGCTTCTCCGATTTGCTGATGCAAAGGTAATAGTTTTATTCGGACAAATCAACTACATTTGTAATCTTTTTACAAAAAAATGAAAAACACCTCCCACAAAGCAGGATTTGTAAGCATCATTGGTAAGCCCAATGTAGGCAAATCTACCCTGATGAACCGTATGGTTGGGGAGAAGCTTTCTATTGTTACCTCCAAGGCACAAACCACCCGACACCGGATCATGGGTATTGTGAACGGAGATGATTTTCAGATTGTTTACTCTGACACCCCGGGCATTCTCAAACCCATGTATGAACTGCATAAGTCCATGATGAAGTTTGTGAACTACTCCCTGGAAGACGCCGACATCATTCTTTTCGTCACCGATATTTATGAAGAATTTGAGGAAAACGAGGCAGTGAAAAAACTGCAAAAAGCAGAGGCGCCTGTTTTTTTGATATTAAACAAAGTAGATCAGGCCGACCAGGAAAAGGTGGTGCAGAAGCTCGAATATTGGAAAGAAAAGATAAATCCGAAGGAAGCCATACCGGTTTCGGCGCTGGAAGGCTATAATATCGAAAAATTATTTCAGCTCATTCTGGATTATTTGCCCGTACATCCGCCCTATTATGACAAAGAAGAGTTGACTGACAAGCCGGAGCGTTTTTTTGCAGCGGAAATTATCAGGGAAAAAATCTTCCAGAACTATAAGAAAGAAGTGCCTTACAGCACGGAAGTAGCCATTGTATCCTTCAAGGAAGAAACAGATCTCATTCGCATAAGCGCAGAAATATACGTGGAAAGAGCTACGCAGAAAGGCATAATCATAGGAAATAAAGGAGAGGCCCTGAAGAAAGTAGGCACCGAAGCCCGAAAAGACATGGAGCAGTTTTTCGGCAAAAAAGTGTTTTTGGAACAATACGTGAAAGTAGAGCCCGACTGGCGTTCAAAGGAAAATAAGCTGAGAAACTTTGGCTACAACTCTTGAGTGTTGTATGCTTTAAGTAGCAGGTTATAAGCACTAATGCATATTTCACCTGCATTTCTTAAACTTACTGCGTTAACTGATTTTAATAATTAAATAATAGTATTATACATTAAGTTGGGAGTTGTCTGTTAATAGCCACGGTTATTGAGATACTTATAACTTAAAACTTACAACTTAAAACTTTAAAAAAAGAAAATGGGAAATATAGTTGCGATTGTGGGAAGGCCCAATGTGGGTAAGTCGACATTTTTTAACCGTCTGGTAGGAGCGAAGAGTGCCATCATGGGAGACCAGCCGGGTGTAACCCGCGACAGGCATTATGGCCACGCGGAGTGGACAGGAAAATACTTTACGGTGATTGATACCGGTGGATATGTCACCGGGTCGGACGATGTGTATGAGGCAGCTATTCGCGAGCAGGTAGAACTGGCGCTGGAAGAAGCAGACGTTATCCTTTTTATGGTAGATGCCTATGAAGGGCTCACACCATTGGATAAAGAGTTTGCGAACGTGTTACGCAGAAGTAAAAAGCCGATTATAGTAGTTGCCAACAAGGCAGACAACACTACGCGTATCCACATGATCGGAGAGTTTTATGCGTTGGGAATGGGAGAGGTAATTCCCGTGTCGGCCACCAATGGATCGGGTACCGGAGAGTTGCTCGATGAGATTGTAAAGCTCTTGCCAGGCGAAGGCGTGGAAGACCCACAGGCAGGAATACCAAAGTTTGCCGTGTTAGGCCGTCCCAATGTTGGTAAATCTTCTTTTGTGAATACGCTCCTGGGGTACAAGAGAAGCATTGTTACAGATGAAGCAGGAACCACAAGAGATGCCATAGATGTGCTATATAACGCCTTTGGCAAAGAGTTTATACTGGTAGATACTGCGGGGCTGAGAAAGAAATCCAAAGTGTCGGAAGATATAGAGTTCTATTCCGTAATGCGCTCTATCCGTGCGTTGGAGCAGTCCGATGTGTGTATCGTAATGATAGACGCTACAAGAGGGCTGGAGTCACAGGATATGAACATCATACATCTTGCCCATAAGAATAAAAAGGGAATTGTTATACTTGTGAATAAGTGGGACCTGATAGAAAAGGAAACGAATACACTGAAAAATATAGAAGATGCAATGAAGGCCAAACTGGGGCCCTTAAGCTATATTCCTATTATTTTTATCTCTGTGTTAAATAAGCAGCGTATCTATCAGGCCATAGAGAAAGCAGTAGAGGTCTATGAAAACAAAAACCTTAAGATCGCTACTTCGGAGTTAAATGAAGTAATGCTTCCGGAGATAGAGAAATATCCTCCGCCGGCATTGAAAGGAAAGTATATCAAGATAAAATACATCACGCAGCTTCCGGCACGCACACCGTCTTTTGCTTTCTTCTGTAATTTGCCGCAGTACATCAAAGAACCTTATGAGCGGTATCTGGAAAATAAGCTGAGAGGGCATTTCGGATTCGAAGGTGTTCCGATAAATATATTCTTTAGAAAGAAGTAAGAAGTATCTCCCGGAGCTGCCCACGGTAGTTCCGGGAAGTGCAGATACTAAAGTTCAATAAGTAGAGATGATGTAGGGAGGCCATGTAAGGCAATAGAGGGATTTTTTAATGTTAATTTTTAATAATATCATAACATCATTGCTTACTCACTCTGTACACCGCGATTTTACTGCTATTCCGGAAAAGATTAAATACTCGTCGGGCCTATTATAATTCGGCCATTTTGTAAAAAAACGTAAGATTTATTTTCATAATTAAAATAATATTTATATTTGTGATTCAAAATCTAAAAGTTTATTTACTACTATGAGAAAATTATTCGCTTTATTATTCGTTGCTGCTGCAATGACATTCACTTCTTGTGGATCTGGTTCTGAGCAAACTGCTACAGATGCTGAAACTGTTGATACTACAGCTACTCAACCAGAAGTTATTGAGGTTGAACCAGCTCCTCAACAAGAAGAAGATACTACTGAAGCTACTGAAGGTGCAGATTCTACTCAGGCTCAGTAATTAGTAGTGTAAAAGCATCAAAGGAAGCCGGATGAATTGTCTGGCTTTTTTTATTTTGTTTGGCCCGGTACTGCTTTAATGGATAATTGGTGATCCGGCCCAAAGAACAGGCTTGTAAGTTAATCCCCGTTTCGCACTCGTATTACTGACAATTCTCGCTTATATTTACCTTATGGAATTGTCCACTCCACAACAGCAAGCGGCTTATAAGATTTTCAAAAAATACCTGCCGGATAAAACAGTCAATTACTGTTTTCGGCTGTGGCTGAAATACCAGTTTAACTTTTTCGTCACCAAAAGCAGGCAGACCAAGCTGGGAGACTACAGCTATAACTATCAAAGTAAGAAACACACCATTACCATCAACCACGACCTGAATAAATATTCCTTTCTTATAACTTACCTTCATGAAGTGGCTCATTTGACCACAGGATTGAAACATTGGCATAAGCGTATAAAGCCACATGGCCCGGAGTGGAAAGAAAGTTTTCAGGAGCTGGTGGTCCCCTTGCTGAAGAACGATGCCATACCCGATGACCTGCTGGAGCCCTTGTTTGATTATATCAATAATCCCAAAGCTTCGTCCTGTTCGGATATCTCTTTATTGAAAGCCCTCGGGCAATACGATACACACACACCTCTTCCCTTTTTATCGGATGTAAAGAACGGGCAGGTGTTTCGGTTTCAGAAAACAGTGTACAGAAAGGAAAAGACACTTAGGACAAGAGCTTTGTGTGTAGAAATAAAAACAGGAAGAAAGTATTATATATCAGAAGGAGCACAGGTAGAAATTATAGAAACAGCAGAGCCCACTAAGTAAGCCGTTTTATAATACGGTCACTCACCGACTCGAACAGTTTGGCAGGTGTCATGGTGCGCCAGTTGTCAAACCCAAGACTTCCGCCGAAGTTGATATAATAATCCAGGCGATACTTTTTCCACTCTTCCAAAACAAAGTCGCGAAAGCTCAAAGCCGTTATCCATCCGTCTTCGATGTCTTCGAACCACTCCTCATAATAGCAGTCGTCCGAACCGTGAAAGTTCAAAATGTTTTCACCAATTAAAATGAACTGATTTATTCCTTGTGCTATCAATGGGTCTACCACGTTTCGCTTCAGGTACATGATATCGTTGTGCAGCGTATCGTTCCACTCCCCGAATAGTTCAATGATCACATAGCCCTTCTGATAATTGGCGTATAAAATTTTTACATATAAGGTCTCCGACCCAATGAAGTCCCAGGAAGGATGAATATAGTATCCGTAAATCGTATTGGTGTATTGGGAGAAGTTATATTTAACTCCATAGAAGGGAGAGCGCTCGTCATCGGAGGAGATATAGTATTTCTCCCAATTATAAAATGGTTCTATTTCATGCATCTTTTCTGTATTCTTCTATCGCTTTTCTGACACTGCCATATTGGTTTAGCAAACTTTTAGCAGTATCATTGTCTATACCCAACTCCTCTTTTAAAATATTAATTCCCCGTATTCTTAATTTGTTATTGGTCAATTGCATGTCCACCATTTTATTCCCTTTCACCCTGCCCAGTTGAATCATTACGGCAGTAGAAATCATGTTTAGAACCAGTTTTTGAGCGGTTCCTGCTTTCATACGCGTGCTTCCGGTAACGAACTCAGGCCCGGTGATCACCTCTATGGCTATGTCGGAAACTTTAGCCACCGGCGTATCCGGATTGCAGGTGATGCAGGCGGTGGCAATTCCGGCTGTACGGCACTTTTCAAGTCCGCCCGTTACATAAGGAGCCGCGCCGGAAGCCGTGATGCCCAGTACCACATCATTGGTATTCAGATTATAGCTTTGAAGATCGTTCCATGCCTGCTCCCGGTTGTCCTCTGCATCTTCCACAGCTTTGCGCAGTGCCGTGTCTCCCCCGGCGATTACGGCTATTATCTGGTCACTGTCCACGCCGAAAGTAGGAGGGCATTCCGAAGCATCCACTACAGCGAGCCTGCCGCTGGTACCTGCACCTATGTAAAAAAGCCTGCCCCCTTTTTTCATTTGTTGCACCACCAGGTACACCAGTTTTTCAATTTGGGGAATCGCTTTTTCTACCGCATCCGGAACAGTTTTGTCTTCCCGGTTGATGTTCTGTAAAAGCTCCGATACAGGCATTTTTTCCAGATTATGGTATCGGGAGGGAGATTCGGTAAAGTTCATGGCAGAGGTGCTTATTTGAAGTGAATTATTTCTTAAGAATACCGACTATTTTAAACTTGTCAAAAACAAAGTCATTATGCGGCGCATCTTTCAGCTCGTCGGTAAGGTCCTGTCCGGCCCAGTGTTCATAATGTTTTCCATTTCTCCAAAGCCTCGACTTGGTAACATCGTAGATTTTGCCCTTATAAGCGCACCAGATCTCGCTACGGTCCGTACCGTTGCGAAGCGCCAGTTGGCTTATGGAATAAACAGGAAGCTCTTCTGACATACGCCCTCTTATTCAAATTTGCCGGTAAGGTGATTGTAATCCTTTAATAAAGTTTGTAGAAACTTAATAGCATCCACTTCGTGCTCAATTTTAAGAATCTGTTTCAGTTTTATCGTTAACTTCTTAACGGGCCCTACTCTTCCCGTTTTTCGGTAGATGCTCAATACTTCTTTTATGACTGCCATGTCCTTATCAGTTAACTGGACAACGTCCGGATAAGTAACCTGATAGTCTTCATTCGTTTTGGTAAATATTGTGTCTGAAAGATTTACATCTTTTCGGAATTTAACTACCGTGGTGCCCGCCGCTATATCTCCCAAACGCTGGCCTTTTCCGTTGATAAGAATGGTAATAATGGCTACTGCGCCATTTGTAAAAAAAATGTCAACCGGACGAAGAACCCAACGTAATAGGTAATTGCCGAGCGAAGCTTCCCTGCCATCCAGCCGAATGACTTTGGTGTTCATGGCTTTCATGCCGAAACTCTGGCCGTTCATAAATACTTCGCAGAGAAGTTGATAAACCATAGGCGGGAGAGAAGCCAGCATAAATACCCACATGGAGTCAAACATCTTGTTCGCGGACTGAAAAAATAGTATAATGGTGAAAATATAGTAAACAGCAATAATCAGATAGTCGATGATATTGGCGAGAATTCTTTCGCCTAAGCTGGCAATATTGTAGTCAATTGTTACATTCTGTGCTGTTTCTATATTGATCTTTTCCATTGAATACTATATTTTTATTTATTGCAAATTTATTTAAATTACCCTAATGCGAGAAACTGCATTCATTAGATTAAACGAAGAAAAATGGAAGGGTTACGAAAAAATACTTCAGTTTCCTAAAAAATCTTCGCCTGACGAGCTTGCCGAATTACTGATTGTTCTGACAGATGATCTCGCTTATGCCCGTACCAATTATCCTCAAAGTGTTACTACCAAGTATATTAACAGCCTTGCATTAAAAGTACATCAGGCAATTTATAAAAATAAAAAAGAAGAAAAAGGAAGAATTGCCCGCTTTTGGATGTATGAGTTGCCACTGTTATTCAGGTCGCACCATAAAAAGTTATTGTATTCCTTTTTAATATTTGCCGTTTCCGTGATGATTGGAGCCCTTTCTGCAGCGTATGACGATACTTTTGTAAGGCTAATCATGGGAGATGCGTATGTAAACATGACACTCGACAATATTGAAAAAGGAGACCCGATGGCTGTGTATAAAGATGAAAATAAAACAGCCATGTTTCTGGGGATTACTTATAATAATATTAAAGTTTCATTTTTTACCTTTATTTTTGGAGTATTCTTTTCGTTTGGAACCGGTTATATATTGTTCCAGAATGGGGTAATGCTGGGGGCTTTTCAGTATTTTTTTTATAAAAAGTCCTTGTTTCTAACTTCCGTATTAACAATTTGGATACATGGTACGTTAGAGATCTCCGCCATTATCATCGCCGGGTGCGCAGGAATGGTAATGGGCAACAGTATCTTATTCCCCGGAACCTATACCCGGTTGGAGTCATTTAAACATGGCGCCAAACAGGGAATAAAAATTGTTATTGGTCTGATACCTGTCTTTATAATGGCCGGCTTTCTGGAAGGTTTCGTTACCAGGCTTACCGATATGCACTGGTTGTTAAAAGTAGGAATCATAGGTTTTTCTGCCTTTTTTATTATTTATTATTTTATTATTTATCCAATTAAATTAAACAAGCATGAACAGCGAAAAAATCATCTTCAGTCAGGAGCGTAGGTTTGGGGAAAAGATAAATGCCACTTTTAAGTTTCTTCAACAAAACTTCAAAAAGCTCACTAAGTGCATCATATATATTGCCGGGCCATTTATTATAGTGCAGACTATACTTTATACCCTTATGCAATACCATCTGATGAATATAACTG
>DATCKK010000364.1:0-8392 GCA_036562325.1 Cytophagaceae bacterium
TAGTTATATAAAGAAGTATATGAATTGTTTTTATTTTTCCTTTTGTTATTGTTCTCTTTTTCAATGGTTTATTTCTAGGAAAGTTGCTGATTTTTTTAGATATTAGATAGCTTGCCACGAGTGGTATTTTAATCGATAAAATAGATATGTGTATGAAAAACAGATTGTTATTTTCCTTGGTGATTCTCTTTCTTTTTACAGCTTATACATCAGTTGGCCAGGGGATGACGAACAATACCGGGTTTTACATGTGGGATGAAGCTACCGATGATGCTGTAATTGAAGCAGCAATAGCCAAAGGAGTAAATAGTTTTCGTTCTCGTGATATTACTATACTTTCCCAACAATCTGCATGGAATGTTTTTTCTAAATATGGAGACCAACTGGATGTAATGGTAGCCATCCCTGTTTATTATACATATACCACAACGCCTGTGAATTTGAATGAAATAGCGGATCTGATCAATCAAAATCCATTTATCCGAAGGTTGCAAATCTATCCGAAACTACAACCGGGCCTTATGAATCCAAGTGAGCTGAACCCTTGTAATGACTGGCTTACAGGTTATGCCGATGAATTTGATGAAAGGATCAGAATGATAGATCAACTGGTGACGGATAAGACGGTGGAAATAGTAGTAGCCGGGCAAATGGGAACTCCGGGATGTGATGATCTTACGCTTATAATTAATACTTTGTATGAACTTCAGAACAATGGAAGGAGTGTAGCATGGGCCGTTACCGATTATCCGTTTTATTATGGAAATCAGGATGCAAGTATTGAGACCTTATCCGGCAATATTGAAAATATTTTAAATAATCTTGCTGTACATGCGCCTCAGGGTAAAGCAGTATTACCTTTGAGGATTATAGAAACAGGCTGGGCAAGCGGTACTACAGGTGTATGTAGTTCAAAGGCTACTCAGGAAAACCAGTGTACTTTTGCCAATACTGCCTTTACTTATTCAAGGGAAGGTGTAAAGCTGTATTACTTCATGCTACAGGACTTTGCGGATGGCTGGTCCGACTGTGAAAAGCATTTTGGATTATACGATGTTGATGGCAATGCCAAATGTAATTATCCATGCATCAGCAGGCCGGTAAGTCTAAACCCCGAAGGGCCTGTTAATTTATGTGAAGGTGAGTCCGTTTTGCTTTATACAAATGAAAACCCAGATCAGACATATCAATGGAATAATGGAGCCACTATCATTCAGGATGCAACGGAGCCCAGTTTTATGGCAACAACATCTGGTAGCTATACTGTTTGGGTTACTAATAGTGCCAATTGCACTAATGAGTCCAATGAAGTTATTGTAAATATTCATTCCGCTATTGTTCCTGTAATCACAATGACAGGAAATACGCTTCACTCATCTGTTGTATCCGGCAACCAATGGTATCGGGATGGTGTTCTTATTGATGGGGCAACTGCTCAGGACTATACCCCTGACAGTCCTGGATCTTATACTGTTGTAGCAACGGTAGATGGATGTGCAGGTGAGTCCGAACCTTTTAACTATGTCATCACAGCTAACGATCTATTTAATGCAGCAATGATTCGTTTATATCCTAACCCTGCTACAGATTATATAACCATAGAAAGGAATGGAGCCTTGTTTGAGGAGTATGAAGTATTAATCACAGATGTGGTTGGAAAGCCGGTTATTCAGGAACATTGCAATAGTGGAAAAGGTGAGAAAAGAATTTTTATTGGTGAGTTGCCAAAAGGTAATTATTATTTAAGAATGAGAAATGCTGCTAATGAAAAGGTGTGGCATTTTGTAATTAATCGATAGTATCAATATATCTTTAGTTATTCAAAAAATAAAAAGGGTACATAATATATTTGTACCCTTTTTATTTTACTTCAGGTTCTTTTCCGCAAAATAAGCCATCGCTTTGTTTAGGAATGATGCCTGCTCCGTATCAGGTTTACCATCGATCATGGTTCCTGGAACCTTCTACGTAAATTTTTTGTATTATATCTTCTCAAACACTATTCTATAATGGTCCATTAACTCCCTTTCAAAACATACTTTATTGGGGCTTATTTTGAATACAGCTTTTTTGTACTTGTAATCTTCATCAAATAATGTTTTTGGAAATAAGCTCAGATATAATGCATATTTTTTTAAATTAAAACTTCTGAATTTTTTTCTCCATTGGTTAATAGTTTCTATATAGTCTAGTCGGCCGCTGCTGCTTTCGATTAACCTGAAATATTTTTTAGCGCATTTCACGATCATTTCTTGTCCGTAAGGCAGCCATGACCCCGGAAATTGCTTTGCCATTAAGGCCAGTATATATTCATCCGAGTCTTTGTCGGCATTAATATCCATTTTATCCCAACCGATCATATTTTTCCCAAACGTCATTGTTTGTAAATAAAATCGTCCACCCGGATTTAATAACTTATGTACCGTTTCAAAAAAGTTTTCATAGATTTGTTCCTGCTTTCCTTCCTTATATTCTTCCAGTGAACAGAAATGTTCAAATGCTCCTAATGAAACTATAGCATCAAAAGTTCCGAAATCTTCCGGTTTTACAGTGCGGCAGTCTTTCAGATACACATCCATGCCACATCTTCTGCAAGACTTGGCTTGTCCGTCGGACAGCGTAAGTCCTATACATCTGGCTCCTACCGTTTTTGTGACATAATTGATGAAAGGCCCCCAGCCACAACCCATATCTAATACCTTTGATTCTTTTTTTATGTTAAGTGCATCGACAATATACTTATGTTTTGCTTTTTGTGCCTCTTCCAGTGACATCTGAAAATTGCCGTTGTATCGTGCTCCGCTGAAATCTCCGTTTTCGCCAATACTGAGTCGAAATATTTTGTCAAGCGTTGAATAGGTAAAGTCTAAGTCGTTTTTGGTCGCCATAGTGGAGTTAATTAAAGTTTTACCATTAACCAAAGACCACCATTCATGTTTGAATTTATTTTTAAAAAAAATTAATAATTTATATTAAAAATGATCTGAGCAGCCGGAATTAAACGAGTAAAATTATTATTTTAACAAATTCTTCTATAAGAACCGAGTTAAGAGTCTATTAATATGAAAAACAAGCTATTCATCTGTACGGCATTGTGGATCGTTTTTGCCTCGTGTGACAATGCTGCGCAGCAACAAAAAGAATCTGTTTCCATGTCAGATGCGGTTACGTTTAAACTGACTGTACTTGCCGCTCCGGTAATATCTCCAGTCTATCTGACTCATGCTGCCGATGGTAGTGGCCGCTTGTTTTTTCTGGAACAGCATGGCCGGATTCGTATAATAAAAAATGGAAACCTTATCGAAAAACCTTTTCTTGATATTTCCTCTAAAATTGTTTCTCAAAGCAATACCTATTCAGAAAGAGGATTGCTGGGCCTTGCATTTCATCCTGATTATAAAAATAATGGAAAGTTTTATGTGTATTATTCCGCACCTTCTCAAGGGCGTGGAGATAATCATACTTCTGTAATTTCTGAATTCAAAGTGTCTTCTAATCCGGATATCGCAGATACCAAAGAAAGAGTAATTATGACTTTTGGCCAGCCGGAATCTAATCATAACGGCGGACAACTCTTATTCGGCAAGGATGGTTACCTGTATATAGGTAGTGGAGATGGAGGAGGTGGTGGTGATAAACATGGAATAATGGGTAATGCACAGGATCTGTCTAATTTATTAGGAAAGATATTGAGAGTTGATATTAATGGGAAAGAGCCTTATACTATTCCTGCAGATAATCCTTTTGTGGGTAAGAGTAAGAATGCAAGAGGTGAAATATGGGCTTATGGATTAAGAAATCCCTGGCGGTTTAGCGTTGATAAAGAAACGGGGACCATGTATTGTGGAGATGTGGGGCAGAATAAATATGAGGAGATAAATATAATAGAGAAAGGTGGAAACTACGGGTGGCGCAAATACGAAGGCTTTCATGTTTATGATGAAGATATGGTACTGCCTGAAGATAAAGTGATCATGCCTATTCATGAATATAGTCATGATGTAGGAAATTCCATTTGCGGAGGAGTGGTATATCGCGGGAAGAACAAGGATTTTAATGGAAAATATATTTTTGGAGACTGGAGTGGAAAGCTGTTCTACCTTCAACAAGTGGAAAATAAATGGGAGCGGGTAGTACCTGTGATAAAAGGTTTGAAAGAAGGCACTACGTTGAATAATATAGGAGAAGGAGAGGATGGAGAAATATATGTGTTAGTTCAGGAACAAGTAGGCCCGAATAAAAAAGGAGGTATTATATACAAGTTAGAAATAATCGGAAAGTAAGAGGAGTAGCAACGAATTTAACAGGAAGTCAATAAAAATTATATTATACGACTCGTTTGAATCGTATAATATAAGAGGTAAAGAAGTGTTAAAAGAAACTGTTCAGTACACTGAGTAATTCAAAGCCGATAAATGAAGATTCTTTAAGCTCTACTCCCTTCCAGAAGGCTACGCGGTCTTTTAAAATAGCGACTTTGGATTCCTCTCCCGAATAATACCAGGCAGAATCTTCATTTACTTCACCGTCTATCAAGATATGAAAATAAGATGCCTGGCCTTTCCACGGACATGAGCTTTTGGTACTACTTTCAATAAAATAGTTTTTTTTGATTGAGTCTAGCGGAAAGTAGAAGTTGCCATCGATTTCTTCCACATCATCGCTTTGAGCGATTACTGTGTTTTTCCAAATTGCTCTCATAAACTTATTCCGGATTAAAGGTGATAACTGATTGAGGTTATTTATTAACTCGGAATAAATGTTTTTGTTTAAGAGTGTCTTAATCCCAAATTCCTTCCGGAACAATTTCCAGTAGATGTTCATCCGGATCACGAAAATAAAAAGACTTCAGGTGGTTTTTCCATTCTTGCTCATGTATTATGGAGATCCCTGCATTTAGAACTTTTTCTTTCCATACGGAATAGTCCCTCGGAGTTATTTCAAAAGCAATATGAAGATGGCCATGTCCGAAATGCGAAGGAAGAGAGCTCTCTTTTTGGGTAGTTTCGGGTATAAAACACAAGAGGGCAGAAGTACCGGCTCTGAAAAAAATATGTCTGTCTTTAACTTCACTTATTATTTCCAAATCAAGCTTTCCCTGATAAAATTTTCTGGTTTCATTCAGGTCTTTTACATAAAGACTGGTTTCTTTTATTTGTTTGATGGTCATTAACTGATATTTGTTAAAAAGTTCCCGTTTATTAAGTAACAATTCAAAAAGGCTAAAAGTTAGTTTTTTAGCTAGAGCTGTTAAATATTAGTGTATGAAGAAAAAAAGTTTGTGGATTGATAAGGCAGGAACAGCATTGAGCCTACCAACATTTAAGGGGGTGGAAGAGGCAGATGTGGTTATTATAGGCGCAGGGATTACCGGGCTTACCTCTGCTTATTTGTTGGCAAAAGCGGGTAAGAAAGTAATGGTACTGGAAGCTCTATCCATTGGAGCGGGGACTACAGGTAACTCAAGTTGTCATCTGACCACCGACATTGACGAAGAATATAGAAACATATATAAAAGCTTTGATAAGACAACTATCCGATTAGTTGCGGAAAGTAGATTGAAAGCGATAGGCCTCATTGAACAAATTTCCAAAGAACATTCCATAGAATGTGACTTTAGAAGGTTGCCGGGTTATCTGTATACTGAGATCCCGGAAAATGTACAAGACATTAAAGAGGAAGCTGATTATGCTTTAGAAGCAGGGCTGAGTGTTTCTCTTGTAGATGATGTACCATTGCCATTTAAAGCAGTCAAAGCACTTCGGTTTGATGGCCAGGCAGAGTTTAATGTACAGAAGTACTTACACGGGTTAGCTAAGGTTTGTCAATCTTTGGGTTGCCGGATTTTTGAAAATAGCAGAGTGGTAAATCTGGAGGAAAAAGATGATTATGTATTGGTAAATACACGAAATGGCCAGGTAAAAACTCCTATAGCAATTGAAGCGACTCATTTACCTATTTTTTTTAATGTGCTGCAGGCACTGTCGTCTCCCTATCGTAGTTATATGATAGTTGCCAAGATTAATGGGGAATATCCCGATGGGCTTTTTTGGGACGATGTGGATCCTTATCATTATACCAGAACCTACAGGACACAGGAAGGAAGTTTTCTGGTTGTAGGTGGTGCTGATCATAAGACCGGACATGAGACGAACACTGAAATAAATTATGAGAGGCTGGAGCAATATATAAGAAGCAGATATGATGTCCTAAGTATAGAATACAAATGGTCTTCACAATATTATAAACCATCCGATGGGTTGCCCTATATAGGAAGAAGCCCTTTTTCGAGAAGGGTATTAGTTGGTACAGGATATTCCGGAGATGGGTTGGTATATGGAACAGTAGCTGCAATAATTCATCGGGATATTATTAACAATGTTGAAAATCCCTGGTTAAAAATTTATGATGCTACCAGATTTACGCCTGCTGCGTCTGTCTTTGATTTTATTAAGGAAAATACAGATGTAATTAAGCATTTCATTAAAGATCGGCTGGAAATTGTATCTATGGATCCTGATGAGCTTAGGCCTGGAGAAGGAAGAATCATTAAAATTAACGGACAAAAATATGCGGTAAGTAAGGATGAAAATAACGAGGTTAATATTGTGAATGCCGTATGTCCACATATGGGATGTATTGTTCAGTGGAACAGTAGTGAAAAGTCGTGGGATTGCCCATGTCATGGTAGCAGGTTTGAAAATAATGGTAATGTGATTACCGGCCCTGCAGTAAGCAACCTTGCTGTTCAAAAGCCGGAAAAAAAGTTAGGATGATATATTTGAATTATGAATTTTGAATGAAGGTAATAACAATGTCATAATTCCGTTTGTCGGCAAGCTTTAATAGAGATATGGATTTATTAACCTGGACAAAAAACAGTAAAATAATGTTAGCTTAATGGAACTATATCAATTCAAAATTCATAATTCAAATTTTTAATTTTATAAATAGAGATGTGGAGTACGTCGATTGCTGAATTACTTTTTATTATTCTTGGTACCTTACTAATACTGATACTCTATTATCTATATCACAGGAAAAAAAGGAAGCCGGCTTTTTATACCAAAGAAGAACGTAACTGGCAATTCTATCTTCCAGAACATTCTTTACTGCCTGTATATTCTGTCTTTCTGATTGGCGATACAGGAGCTCCTTCTATTAAACCACTGGAACCAACGTTGGTACTGCTTAAGTCAAAATTGGTGAAAGCAGGAAAAGACAGCGCCGTATTTTTTTTAGGGGATAATATATACCCCAAAGGAATGCCTAAGAAAAATCACCCCTTTTACGAAAAAGCAATAGAGAGGCTCAATGCGCAATTAAGTATATTAGATAACTATGAGGGAAGAGTTTGTTTTATAAGTGGTAATCACGACTGGAACAAAGGCAGGCCTGGTGGATTAAAAGCGGTATTAAGACAGCAAAAATATATAGAACAATATTTTGGAAGAAAGGATGTGTTCCTGCCCCGTAATGGGTGTCCCGGCCCGGTAGAGATACCGGTTAATGATGTATTGACCATAGTGGTTATAAATACTCAATGGTGGGTTCAGGTTGGCCATCGTCCGATAGGGGCTGAGGAAGGATGTAGCATAGAAACAGAGAGTGAGTTTTTTACTAAGCTGGAAGAGATCCTGGATAAAAATAAAGACAAAAGAATACTTGTCTGTGGACATCATCCTATGTATAGTAAAGCTTATCATGGAGGCAGGTTCGATCTTAGGGAACATTTGTTCCCACTTACTGCTGCTCATGAAAAGCTATATATACCCTTGCCGCTGGCGGGATCATTATATCCTATTTATCGCAAGTATATAGGTGCCAGGGAAGATATGGCACATCCCAGGTATAAGCAGTTGCGAAGCCAGTTGATATGTGTATTCCGAAAGTATGAAAACCTGATATATGCAGCCGGCCACGACCATAACCTTCAGTATATTCGGAAAGACAATCAGCATTACATAGTGAGTGGTGCCGGGTGTAAAGTAACTTATGTTCAGCGTGGGAAAGGCGCTTATTTTACACATGCACATAAAGGATTTTTCCGGTTAGATTTTTATAAAGATGGTACGGTATGGATGGAAGTATGGGAGCCGGAAAAAGGAACGGATCTTGGCAAACTTGTATACAGGAAAGAGCTAACCAGGATGGATATTAAAGTAATCTTTAAGGAAGAATAATATTAAGCCCTTTAGGAACAATATCTATTTTTATGCATTCGCCCAGGTATACAGGTTCTCCATCTATGTGGAAAGATTCATTCTCTTTGTTATGGATTACAGCACTTTTGGTACGAATGATCTTATAGTAAGGAGACTTGTAGATGGTATTGTTCAGGAGACGGTAAAGAATAGCAGGAGAGACGAGTTTGGGAAAGGGTTTGATAATA
>DATCKK010000365.1:0-4400 GCA_036562325.1 Cytophagaceae bacterium
TATTCCAGCAGAGAATTTAGAAATATCGAGGGTAAGTTCTGCATACAAACTACCTACATTTAATGCCATGTATTATCCCCCCCTCAGAACACCTGGTCAATGAACCCTTTCTGTACTGTCTGCTGTTTTGATTTTCCATCATCTACTGGATTAAGCTTTATATGAGCTTTTACTAGTACATTCAGCTTTCTAGGAGTACATCGCCAGAACTGTTTAGGGCTCATCTTTAATATTACAGTACCAACATAATAAAGAACTGGCCAATCCCACGAGTCATCAATTGAAGTTGCCTTCATGAGTTGTTCACGGAGTCTGCGTTTTTTAGTTCCTCCGCCTTCACCGGATCAAGTACAGGTCTACCCTGATCATCATAAACTATCTCACGAACACTAGATGATGGCGTCTCTTTTATAAGTTCTTGAAGTTCAGATTCAGGTAAGCCTAACTGAATGGCTTTACTTAATTTTTCAGTTAAATCTTTTAACATAAATGGTGTTATCCAGCTACCTACCTGATAAGGAGTAATATTATATTTTATAGGCTCACCAGTATCTTCATCAATAACTGCTTCCTCATGTATTAATCCAGCCCATAAAATCATTCGAATTGCTTGCATACTACCTTTTTCAAGTTCTTTCATAGCAGCATCTACACTGCCAAATCTTTTTTCAAGTTCAGCAAATGCATTAAGGTCAAATTTTAAAGACCTTTCTTTACCGCCAAGCATTCCAACAGGAACGCACTGATCTATTTCTCTTATATTTTGTAATTGGGCCATCACGATTCTCCTCCTTAAGAAAAATTATTTATAATTAAGTTGTAGGTTCATACACTGGACTAGTAAACCAATTAGCCGCTATTTGTGGGTTAAAGTTTTCTGAATCTTCATCAATATGACGTTCCCATTCACCATCACAGTCACGGCACACAAACGAACCAGTGATAGTGGGTGTTTGGAAACTTACAGAATCTCCCTTAGTTTCATTAGCTTGTTCAGGCGCCGAAAATTTGCCTTTAGCTAACCAGGTATAACGATATTTACCATTAGACTTCAAAGATCTAAATCCAATAGCTACCCAAGGCGGAACGTCGGTAGCTTTTCTAATTAGTATACCGTCTGGTGTAAGTGTGTGTCCTAACAATTCTGCTTGAACTTCAAGCGGAAGATCTGCTACATTTAATTCCAAAGTAATTTGACCTATAGTAGCAGCAGTCTCATACGGACCATCATCAGCAAACAATGTTTCAACTGAAGCATTCGGATTAATAGTAGCTGAAATAGCACCTGCGATTCTTTTCGGGGTTTCATAACCCGCTTTTCCAGGTTCAGGTGTTACTCCTTCTTTATAAACCTCCATACCATCATATGTCATAATGGCATAGTAAACATCTCTTAAACCTATTTGTACTCCAGGCATTACGCATACACCTTCCTTTCTTAATTTATACTTGTTGTAATAGCTACATTAAAACCATAATAGACGCGACGTTTTTCGTCTTCGTCTATTTTAAACGGAGCTTGTCTTGGATAAATAAGAGCCCATCGGCCATTAGGCAAATCTGTTACAGTTTCATTTACTCGATGAAATAAATTAAATATTTGTGTTGCTTTTTGTAATGCGCCGGATGCTGTAACATCACGACACACTATTTGTATATAATGTACACAACTCTGATTAAATTTTGTAGTAGGGAGGTCAGAATCATATTCAATTAAACATACAAGTTTATCTGGTGTATCCGGCAAATAATCACGGAATATATCTATTCCATCACCTTCACATAATCCATTATCCACAATCCATTGTACTAAATCTTCAAGGAGTGTAGCCAAAAACTGTCACCTCCCTACAATAAATTTTAACTACTTCTTTTTACTTTTCCTATATTCTTCCATTGATTTACGTGTTTCTTCCAATATTGTACGCATACGTTCATAAGCATGTTCAGGTGTACCATAATAATCTCCGCGACGAAGACGTCTTTGTTCTTTCCACTTAGCAAAATCTTCATCAGTATAACCTTTTTGACGACGTCTTTCAGCTCTCCATTGACGTAATTTTTCTTTACGTGCCTGTTGTGAAGCAAGCCTTTGTTCATAAAATTGAATAGCATATTCTCTAATAGCTTGTTCAGCAGCTTCATAAGGAAGACCTGCTAAAGCTGCTTTAATATATTCTGCTAAAGTAGGTAAAAACAAAAATTTATGTTGTTTAACCGCTTTCTCTAACCACTTCCACGTACCACCTGCTTCACGAGCTTCTCTCCGTGTTATAGGAGACTCATGTCTTTCCCTAGCATACGTAGAAGCCATTCTTCCAGTTAAAAAATTCTTTCTATCATAAGGACTTCCGCGCTTAGGATGAGCTACAATTGCTCTAATTTTATCACCTTCAATATCTTGTTCCATATAAAGAGTGCTTTGCAAAGTTCCTGTTCGCACAGGACATAAAAGTCTTGCAGTTCTATAAATGTCTTCTTGTACATCTCCTATACCATCAACACCCGCATTTAATACTAAAGGACGTAATCCTTTTAAATTATTAACTGTTTCATTAACAGAAGTCTGTTTTATTTCAATTTCAGCCTTTATCATTTTAAAAACACCAACCCATAATCTAAAATACCTGAATATCTATAATAAGGTCTAACATGAATAACAGGAAGTTTTCCTGGTGTATCATTTGTTTCAATTAAATCTCCTACACTAACTTGTTTAAAATCTTCTGCATCTAAAATGATATATCCAGAACTTAATTTTTGTTCACCAGCTCCTGTCATTATTAGTGATGTTTGACCTACAAAATATCCAAACATTTCAATAGGTTCTTCTGAATATATCCTATCACCCGCTCCATCAATTCTTTGTAATTTCCATACCTTCACGGTATGTTTTAACATCATATTTTTTACATATGGTTCCACGGTACCACCACCTTAATGCTCATAATCAAAATACTCAGGTGGTATCCATCATACCAATATCAAAAATATAACCTTTCGGAAGTGTTGCTAAAGGCATTGCCGAATATCTCAATTTCTTCTTACGTAACTCTTCAGCTAATGCCTTATACTCACGAGCTCTTTCGGCCATATCTACTGAATGTGGTCCTAGCGTAAATTTAACTTTTTTAGCAAACCGAGCCGCAATTTTTTCACAACAAGATATGGCCGCTGTTAAAACATCATTTTTAGCCATTTCTAATTCAAAATTTATTTCTTCATCTTGCAATAACGGATCATTTTCATCTACATCTCCAATAGTATAACGTACTTGATATAATTTCTTATCTTTTAGCTCTTCTGGGTTATAAGTCCAAGCCATAACACCACCTCCTATTTTTTGGGAGCTTTAACGGCGGCTTTCGTACCAGTTGATGATGGAATGCGCGAAGCGGGTTTTCTTCCGGAAAGTGGTTTTACAGAGGTTGTTACAGTTTTAATATCAGATATTGATTTGTTATTTGCATCAACTTTAAACTCTTTTACAACTTGTGGCCCCTGTACAGCCTCTTTTTGTTGTTCTTGCTGTTCAATTTGTTGTTTAAGCTGTGTCTCATTATTAGTAGATAGGGGAGTAGGCTCATCAGGTATTTCTACTTTGATGAGCCTACGTGAATAAATGTTTCTGTATTTATCCTTTTCGGTAAAATTAGGAGGCAACAATTCCCCTTCGTAATAGACCTTTCCTTTCCATTTAACCCACTTTCGCGCTACCTTAAATCTGGTAGCCATTAAGATACCACCTCATACAGGAAGCAGCCGAGGTCTTTAGCAATGACTTTCATGTCCCAAGCCATCTCGCCTTCAATTCTTTCAGTGCCAAGACCCAGCCACGGCATCGGGATACGCAAAATTCTGCCGCCAAAAGCGTTAGCTCCCAACAAACCTTTCCATGCAAATATATAACCGGCAGTGGGTTTCTTCAAGCTTGGACGATCTACAGTGTAGCACAACAATGCATTATTACCAAAGATGAATTCCATATTAGCGGGTAATCCTTTAGCCGCAGAGTTTTTAATAGCACTGGCTACAAGAACCTGATCAACTTCAAACAAGGCAGCCAGCAGATCAGTTGTTACAATACCTTTCTGGGTATATTTAATCCTGTCAAGAATATCCGGATGATTCTTAAGAGCATCAAACACTCTCTGACCAATGACCAACCTGTTAGGTCTCTTTCCAGTTGCTTCCTGTATATTAGTAGCAAATGTAGTAATGTCCCTTATCGGATCCGAATTAGGATCATTCCATTGCAAGAACTGATTTCCAGTAGGATTGCTGCTTACGCCCTTATATTCAAAGCCCCATACACCAGGTCTGAAGAAGTTCTGAGCCCATTCAATTTCCCTTCGAAGCAAAAGTTTATCAGTTACAAACTCAACGGCATCAATATCAGG
>DATCKK010000368.1:0-1976 GCA_036562325.1 Cytophagaceae bacterium
GTAATATACATTAAAATTCGCAAAGGAACAAGTAAATATAGAATAGCTGAAAAAGTAAAAACCAGGGAGATTCTTTGCAACACACCGGGAATTCTGATTTCAGACAGATCAAAAAATGGGAATCCATTTAAAAACAACCCAAGTGCAAACAAGATAAGTCCCCTTTTAAATATTTTAGCAATTACCCCTTTTTTACTTTTCTCATTCAGCTTCGCCTTACTTAAAGACAAATGAATGGAAACTCCTACCAAAAACAAAAAGAATGGAAACACAAGATCCGCATATGTACACCCATTCCATGGCGCGTGAAGCAATGCCGGATAAACATGCTCCCAACTTCCCGGGCTGTTAACCAATATCATTGAGGCGATAGTGATTCCACGCAAGAAATCGATAGACACTAATCGCCCAACCGAATTGGATTTGATGGATTCAGGTGCTTTAAGTAAAGTTTCTGCCATGATAAGACGGAATAAGGTAGCTAGTAATCCCTAACTACCTTATCAGATTTTTTAACTTAATACTTTATCGGAGATAACTGTCTCAGCTTCCGGCTTTCCCTCAGATTTGTTGATATAACCTTTTAGTGCAAAGTATAATATATATGCATAACAAAGGAAAACAATGGCAAAACTATATTGATATCCAATAACCGGAATTTCTGCTAATTTACCTTGTATAACCGGAATCACTGCTCCACCAACAACCATCATTACCAGTAATCCTGAACCTTTACTTGTATGTTTTCCTAATCCACTCAATGAAAGCGGGAAAATACATGGCCACATTACCGAATTAAACAACCCTACTAATACCAGCAATACAGCAGCTACTGGAACATTTACAGCAAAAAACTGAGGGATATAATTATTGGACTGATCCATTACCATGACAGGCACTTTAGTCCATACGTCGATAAATAATCCGGTCATACTCAATCCCACAAGCACCAAGGCTACAAGAGCTACTGTTCTTAACATTATTTCTGCTCTGATTTTCTGACCAAGTATACTACCAATCAATCGACCAATCATAGCACTACCCCAGTAGAATGCTAACAAGGATGAAGCTAACTTTTCATGATCCAGATGTGCTGCTTCAGGGCCCGCAGTTATTAACTTATCACCTACCAGGTATAATATTAAAATACTACCTATTGCCACTTCCGCTCCTACGTAAAAGAAAATAGCCCCAGCCCCATAGATCAAATGTTTAAATTGGAATATACTTCCTTCCAGTTTTTCATCACTAGATGCCTCTGTCTGAAGCTTTGGCAATTTCAAGAAGTATAATATAACTGCTATCGAAAGGGTAACCAACGCCAAAATGATGTAAGGTCCTCTAACCGCTTCCGCTTTCTGAATAGGGTCAGTAAGAGTTGAATTTAGAATGAAAGCTCCTCCGATAATCGGCCCGATAAAGGTTGCAGTAGAGTTAAGTGTACCACCAAGATTCAACCTGGATGCCCCAGTTTCTTCAGGGCCTAATGCAATAAGGTAAGGATTTATACTCACTTGCAAAATAGCAAGGCCACATCCAACCACAAACAAAGCAAATAGGAAAAACGGATAGGAGATTACTATAGAAGCAGGAACAAACAAAAACAATCCCACTCCCATAATTCCCAAGGAAATAGCCAGGCCTTTTTTATATCCAACTTTTTGAATCAGCAATCCTGCCGGAACAGACATTACAAAATAAGCTCCAAAAAAGCAGGATTGGATCAGCATGGCTTGCCAATCTTTAAGATCAAACAGCCCTTTCAGGCTTGGGATTAAGACATCATTTAATACAGTAATGAATCCAATCATGAAGAACAAGGATACCATTAATATTAATGGAACCGTGTAATTAGCGTTTGGATTGTGACCCGAAACTGTGGTACTTGTACCACCACCTATTGAAGCCATAGAATTTTGGTTAGTTAATTATTCTTTTTTCTGGTTAATCAAATATATTATTTCTTTCTTATACTA
>DATCKK010000373.1:0-5103 GCA_036562325.1 Cytophagaceae bacterium
GAGTTACTTATAAAAACATCTACCATGGAATACACAGCCTCCATATTACCTCCTGAAAATTGAATAAAGTCCGTGAACATATCCTTTGGAGTATTCGAAACCAAAACATTACCACCTTCATTAATCATGGCAGAAACAGCAGGCTTATCAATAGCCTTCAGAATGGCCTTAGCCAGTTGCTCTTCCTTGAAGGGCTTCAGCAGTATCTCCTTAAAGCCACAGTCCTTAACAATATTCATAGAGTCTTTAATAACATTGGCAGTTACTGCCAGGAAAGGAATATGGGATAAACCTGCCCGCGCCTGCACGGCTTTATATAGGTCCACACCACTCATACCCGGCATATGAATATCGGTAATAATTAAATCATAGGCCTCATGCGCCAGGATCTGCAAAGCCTCTTCTCCGCTCGATACCATCCGCACTTTGATGTTCCATTTAATAAGAATGGTATGAAACAGGAGTAAATTAAACTCATCGTCCTCTACTAAAAGTATTTTAATACCGCTCAGTTGCGAATAATCAATAGCTTCTTTGTAAAGCGTATAACTATGTTTTTCATTACTTCTTTTATAAGTAATATAAAACGAAAACTCCGACCCTTTGCCTACGGTACTGTTCACGGATATCTTGCCACCCTGCAACTCCACCAGCTTCTTGCTGATAGCAAGGCCAAGCCCCGTACCGCCAAACTTACGTGATATACTCGAGTCCGCCTGGCTAAACGATTGAAATATGGTCTCTGTTTTTTCCGGAGAAATACCAATCCCCGTATCTTTTACCTTAAAGCACACCACTACCTGGTCTTCCGTATCGGCTGTGGTAGTACAGGTAATACTTACGGAACCACTTTCGGTAAATTTAATGGCATTGGAAACAAGATTAAACAGTATTTGCTTCAACCTTAAAGGATCGCCGATAAGCAACAGGTCACCGGACTCCGGAAGCGTATAGGAAAGCTGGAGGTATTTTTCAGCAGCCTTTATATAAAAGGCATCACACACTTCATCAAGGATCTCCTGCAAAGAAAACGTAGTACGTTCAAACTCAATCTTACCTGCTTCAATACGCGAATGGTCAAGTATGTCATTCACCAGAGAAAGCAAGTGTGTCGTGGCATTTGACACCGCCTGCAAATAATACTTTTGACGATTAAGCAATTTGGTTTGTGAAAGTTGCTCCGTAAATCCTACAATAGAGTTTAAAGGAGTACGTATCTCATGGCTCATCGTAGCCAGAAAGTTTTCCTTGGCCTTCACCAGGTCTTCCGCCTGTCTTTTCGCATGAAGCAATTTCAGCTTATGATAATTATTTCTGGTTACATCATCCATTACCATAAAACCAACTATGACAATGGTAAGAATACCGAGTATACCAAACAGAAATAATTTAATGATAGACAACTCTACGATCGCCTTGGCTTCCGCTACTTTCCGCTGGGTAATCTTTTGCTCCGAGTCTTTCAGCTCCAATACGATGTTTCGGATATATTCAATAAGGCCTATATCCTTTTGTATAATCTCCGTTTCGTTTTCCTGAATCAGCTTTTTCGACTGCGCATTTTGATTACGAATGTTGGTTAATATTCTGGTAAAAGCTTCTTCCTTCAGCGCATTCGCATCTCGCATGGTATAAACAGTATCAATAAAAGTGGTTACCTCTTCTACCGTTACCATCTTAGGTTTTACAGTATCCGCAGGCACTTCCCCTTTATCTTTCTTTTTAAAAATACGGCCGAATATGGAACGCTTTTCGCCTTGCTCTTCTTCTTCATCCGTTTCATCAGGCTCCGGAGCCGAAGGTACTTCTACATTTTTAGTAGTAATCGTTTTGGTGATAATAATAGTAGGCACATCCGGATTAGCTTCATTCAATTTTTTCAGAATACCATCCGGCAACCTTTTATCGCTTTTCTTTCTATACAGTTCCAGCAGTTCCTGCGTATGGTTTTTCTTTTCGTGCCAAAGGTTAGCTATCTTCTGAATGTTATGCCGCCCGTTTTTCAGTTCTTCATTAATGTCCATTAATGAATCTATATTCCTTTCAAGCCGCTCACTGTACTGATAATATTGATCCAGATATTTTTTTTCATTCGTAATGAAATACGACCGGATATTATTTTCAGATAAAGATAAGTCCGATAACAGGTCATTAAGCTTAACTAATTTGGTATCGGGATGAGATAAATAACTAAGTGAACGTTTCAGATCCTGAAAGCTCTGATAGGAGATGATTCCGGCAGTTACCAAAATAATAATGGCCAACCCGAATCCAAGTATAATTTTAGTACTGGTTGATGATTTTAATTTCACTTCACTCATTGGAATAACATAAGTATCCAACCATAAATTAATTAAAAATACAGGGATATAAAAATAAAATTTTAAACGACAATAAAAGAGAACAGGTCCTTCATTACCCTTCACACATTTGACAACACATAGCCTGTTGCAAAACTCCTCAATATGTGGAAAATTTCTACACCTCTCACAAATGCCCAAAACAGTATAAAACTAAAAATCAACTTTTTAATTTTATGGCACAATTATTTGATAAGATAAGGCAAATACAATAACCATAACCTAAAAAGTAGCATTCGTATTGGCTGTAACAGTAGCATCTGCTTTTATATATTGGACGAGTATATCTACTCCTTTTCACTATATAAGGCATTGTTTCTGATACTTCTAAAAAAGAACAAAAAGAACTTGTTAAACCAGATACTGAAAGCATTGCAGACTCGATCAAATCAGAATAATAATACCTTCGGTATTATTATCAAATAATAAAGGGTGTACTATCACCCTTTATTATTTTAATACCTGATCATTGCAATATCCACTCAGATCCACATCCAACAGTATCTTGTTGTATCACTTTCTTCTATAACTGTCAGTACTTACTCTCCGGCGAGTTCTTTAAAACCACTGATTTAACATATTCTTACGATATATATCTAACGTATACAAACAAAGAAGGCTACCCCGTCAATTGGAGTAGCCTTCCTCAAAAGCATTTTTATTGGCTTATACTTTTACTTCACCACTTATAGCTTCATTCTCAGGATTGTCTTTTGGATCCGGCCCATATTTATTAGGCCCTTTATCCCCTTCTGTCACGGCTAATACAAGGTTGTATATGGGAATAAGGCAATACCAGCCGCTTTTACCCACATCATGCATTCTTCTTACAGCTACCGCAATAGCAGGAATAAGAATGAAGAGTTGATAAATATTGGCAAGGAATCCCAAGCCCATGAATCCATCAAGAAAACCTAAAACAAAGGCAATAATAAAATTAAACAAGAAGAAGTACCAGTATTCACTTCTTCTTGCCCTTCCGTTAAATTCGAAGTAATTCTTTAAAACTTTTAAATAGTAATGCATAAATTATTTTTTAAGGTTTACAATCTTCTAAGGTTAAACAAAGTATTAATAAACCGACAGAACTACAGCCAGTTAAAAATAATGATCAACCCTAGGACTAATACGGAAAGTAATAATCTGGGTTACTACTAATATTCTGGTTTCAAATTAAAATACTAAAAAAATACCCATACTACTTAAATGGTATATAATAGGCATTAAAAAAGCTATCCGGGTTTTACGAATAGCTTCTTGTCAATGAAATAATACTTTTATCTCTAGGAATTCAATCGATAAGACACCGCCTTCTTGTGAGCTATTAACGCTTCAGCTTCTGCCATCAACTCCACCACGGGGCCTAACTGCTGAAGGCCTTCCTTACTTATCTGCTGGAAGGTAATCTTCTTAACAAAAGAATCCAGTGAAACCCCGGAATAAGCCCTGGCATATCCATTCGTTGGCAAAGTATGATTAGTACCGGAAGCATAATCACCTGCCGATTCAGGAGTATAATAACCTAAAAATACGGAACCCGCATTCTTCACTTTTACAGCAAGCTTTTCAGGCTCTTTTACCTGAAGGATCAAATGCTCAGGAGCATATTCATTGATCATCTGCATACCTGTTTCCATATCTTTCACCAGTATGGCCTTGCTGTTTTCCAATGCCCTGGCAGCTAACTCTTTTCTTGGAAGCTCATCCAATTGCCTTTGTAATTCTATATCCAGCTTATGGATAAAATCTTTATCATCACTCACCAACAATACCTGGCTGTCTACACCATGTTCCGCCTGCGATAGCAAGTCGGCAGCAACAAAGGAAGGGTTAGCAGTAGCATCAGCCACCACCGCAACTTCAGAAGGGCCGGCAGGCATATCGATCGCTACCCCTTTGCGGGTAACCAGTTGCTTGGCAGTAGTCACATACTGATTGCCCGGGCCAAATATCTTATACACTTGCGGAATCGTCTCCGTACCATAAGCCATAGCCCCTATCGCCTGCACTCCTCCCACTTTATATACCTGGCGTATGCCGAGCAAATTAGCCGTATATAAAATCGCCGGATGTATACTTCCATTCTTATCCGGAGGCGTACATAACACTATCTGTTCACAGCCCGCTATATTGGCAGGTATTCCCAGCATTAATATCGTAGAAAACAATGGTGCTGTACCTCCCGGAATATACAACCCTACCCTTTCTATCGGCACCGACTTTCTCCAGCATACCACTCCGGGAGTAGTTTCGGTCTTCTTAACTTCTTCCCTTTGAGTAAGGTGAAACTTTTCAATATTAATTCTTGCTACATCTATCGCCTTTTTAAGTTCAGAAGAAACCTGCATTTCCGCCTGCTTAAACTCTTCCTCACTTACAGTCAGATGCCCTAATTCTACTTTATCAAACTCTTTGGTAAATCGCTTTATCGCCCGGTCTCCTTCTGCTTCAATGGTATTCAGAATTTCCTGCACCTTTGCTTCCAGATGAGACGCATCGATTACAGGCCGCTTCAATAATTCTTTCCAGGCTTCTGCCGCCGGATACTCTACAATTCTCATTGAATAATTTTTTCAATTGGTATAACTAAAATCCCCTCTGCTCCTGCTTCTTTTAGTTTCTGTATTACCTGCCAGAATTCATTTTCCTTTACTACAGAGTGTAAAGAACTCCATCCCGGCTGGGCCAATGGCATAACAGTCGGGCTCTTCACTCCCGGTAATAGTTTTATAATCTTATCAAT
>DATCKK010000376.1:0-4869 GCA_036562325.1 Cytophagaceae bacterium
GAATAAAGGCAACGAAAAGCTTGTAGTAAAAGCTTAAGTCTTTAAAAAAACGTTTGAAATATACCACTACCACAGAAAGGATTGCTCCAAGTTGAATAGAGACAATATACACCTTGGTGAAATCACTTTCGGTGATTCCCATAAAGGCGGAAGTAATGATCATGTGGCCGGTAGAGGAGACCGGAAGAAATTCAGTAAGGCCTTCAACAATGGCCAAAATAAGGGCTTGAAACCAATTCATTTCTATTTATTTTCTTCTTTTGGCCGATAAAGGATTGCAAAGAATTCAATGATGAACCCGATTATTAAAATAATAGGCCCTACAGTGAGGCCAAGGGTTCCAAATCCATATTCAGCATCCTCCATTGCCATTATTATATAACCTAAAATCAGACAAGCCAGTCCGATTAGCATAAGAATGTAGTTGATTTTTTGAAATACTAGTTTTTTGTTCATAATACTTTCTTTAATAAAGTTCATCCAATGACATATTCAGGTATTTTTTTACGGCCCTGTAAGAACTTAATAAACCAATTAAAACACCTAAAAGTATGATTAAAATAAAAATTATCAGAATTGTTTCCAGTTGTTGCAATTGTTTTAACTCCGGAAGTTCCGTGTAAGCATATTTAAGTAATCCTGCCAGCATCACGGAGGCAATAATCCCGCTACAGAAGCCTTGAATAGCCGCTCTTACCAGGAATGGCCTTTGAATAAAGGCAGAAGTTCCTCCAACGAGTTGCATACTGCGAATCAGGAAGCGCTGGGAATAAAGAGCTAACTTTATGGTATTATTAATTAGCATAACTGCTGTAATTATTAATATCACTGCAAATGCAATTAATATAATACTAATAGTTTTTATATTGTTATTGATTTGTTCAACAAGGTTTTCGACATAGTCAACTTCATAAACCCCGGTCATTCCGGCCAGGCTGGAGGCTATTTCCTTCATTTTATCCGCTTCGGCATACTGAGGGGCAATTTTTACTACAAAGGAGGCTCTTAGTGGATTTTCCCCTAAAAATTTAGTGAAGTCTTCTCCTGTCTCTTTAATAAACTTTTTAGCTGCTTCCTCCCTGGAAATATAGCTAATCTGGGCAACCCTGTTTTTTCGGGATACATAAGGCTGGGAGGCAATTTCTTTTTTTAGCGCGTGTATCTGGCTGGCTGGAAGTTCATGATCCAAAAAAACGTGGATCTCGATGTTTTCTTTTATTATCTGGCTTAGCTTCTCAGCATGGATATAAAGTAAAGCAAAAAGCCCGATCACAAAAAGTGAAATGCTAATGCTGAATACGACAGTGAAGTAGGGATAACTTCCTAATTGCTTCTTCTTTCTCCTGTGCTTGATACTTGCTTCCATCTAAAACTGAAAAGGACAAATTTAATACAAAATTTGTCCTTTTCAAGAGTTTCGCTTTTTAGTGGAGCTTATTACTTATTATTAATTATTTCCAGTTGGTCAATAAGCTCTTTGTCTTTGATTTCTGTAAGTGGAGCTTTTTCGAATTGGTTTTGCTTCAGTAGATAATATTTTTCTTCAAAGTTCAGATAAAGTTGTTTGTTGTGTTTGTTGTTCAGCTCTAGTAACTGATAAGGTTTAGCGTTAAAATCTCCGTATAAGAATAGTTTGTTGTTGAAGTATTTGTAATGGAAATCTTTTTTCTCCTTATCGTTAATACTAATGTTTAAGTTTTGAAGTTTGGTGTCTGTTGATTGTGCTATGGCACCATTAGGAATGTTGATGTTTCTTTCAGAGATTTTCTCTGTTTCATCAAAGTATTCCTTTACGTCCGGAGAGCTTATATTAGGTGCACCAAAGTCTTTTGCCACAAGAGTAGCTATGTCTTCATCATTTGTTAATGATTTGGAAGGCTGACTATTAATTTTAGATGGTTTTGAAACCGGAGTTGGGGTAGTTGTCTTAGTTAAACTTACTTTGGCCTCTTTCTTATTATCGAAATTGGCTGCCTGCTCTGAAACAACTGAACTCTCTATAGTAACTGCCACATTTGTAGCTGGTTCGGATTTAACTATATTTTCAGTGGCCGGTTCAACGATTATTGACTCGGTAGTATTTGGTGCTTGTATTTTAACCAGCTCAGAGTTGTCTTTGCTATTGAAGTAGTATATGCCAGTGCCTATAAGAAGAGAACCAATGACAACGGAAGCTGCAAATCTTAAGCCTGAAGAGTAGTTGGAATTTAATCCGACATCAATATTATTAAGCCTGTTTTTTAGTTCAGCTTTTCGGTAATTGCTAAGGCAATCAACGATTTCTTTCTGAAGCGCTACTTCGTTTTGTAAGAGCGGATCTTTAGAAAGTTCAGCCTCGAACAAAGCTTTCTCTGACGCGCTTAGCTTGTCAGTTATATAAGCTTCAATATAGTCCTGGTTATGTAAATTCATACTCATACCTAATCTAAAAAGTCACTGGCAGTATATATTGATTTAACTTTATTGTCCAATTCTTTTTTGCACTTATATTTTTTGGTTTTGGCGGTATCTGCATTCGCAAATCCCAGTTTTTCAGCTATATCTGTCATTGACAATTTGTCAAAATAATAATAAGTCAAAATCTTTTTACACGTTTCTCCCAACTCCTGAATACATCTATTGATGATTTCGATTCTTTCCTGCTGGTCCATATCAGGAGCAACTCCTTTGTCTGCTTCCTCACTGGAGTGACGGCTTTTTCGTTCAAGCTCTTTTCTCCATAGGTTTTGACAGATACTATATAGGAAAGTGCTGATTTTAGAGGAAAGAACAAAGTCTTCCGTAAGTACCTTTTGCCAGAGGACAATTAAGGCCTCCTGGTAAATGTCCTTGGCTTCATCCTCACTGCCATTGTTTTTGATGATCATTTTGACCATCATTCTGTAGTTTTTCTTATACAGAAAATCCAATGCAGATTCATCCCCTCGTTTTATTTTCTCTATAATCTCACTATCCTTCATGAGTTAAATACCAATAATGTTGTTCAGGTAACCGAGTTATATTAATTTTTTTTAATCTTACTTTTATTATTTTTTGGCCTAAACCAGTAAAAGCATTATTTATTAATTAATACACAGGTACTTTAAAAAATAAAGATATTTTTAATTTATAACCTGTGCAAGTTTACTTATCACTTTTAAACGCCCTCTGTCCGTCAATATTTTACCTGCTATCTTATACTACTACGTAATTTGTAAGTAATTAGGGTAGGCTAATAGAATAATTAAGATGAGAATTTAATAGAAGCCTCATAAGAATTAAGTAGTAAAAATATTGATATACAATGGGATAATAAATATTTTCTTTAAATAATAGTGTATGATGTAAAACATATTTCAATAAATCGAGGTTGTAAATTTATAATTTGTTTCTCATGCATCTAAACTGAATGCTTATGAATAAGAAGTCTACCCAATACCCAAGCTCTTTTGAATTGTTAAGGTCTGAGGTACGAGTAAAGGCGATTAGTATTGCCAATGAGTTGATTTGTAAAGAGTTTAATAAAGAAGTAGCTTATGCCGTAGCATTTTTTAATGCTCGCCAATGGGCAAATTATCACTTTAATAATAACCTCTCTCATAGAGAAAATACCAGCGTTCACTTAATCCCTCATCCTCAGGGCTGGGCTTTAACGTCAGAAGATGGAACTGTGGTTTATTTTATGGAAACTGTGGTGGGCGAAGCAATCAGCAAGGCGAGGAGCTTTGCTAAAAATCACAAGGTGAAAATGTTTATTCATACAGAAGAAGGATTGTTCAAAGATTGTGAAAGCTTTGAAGTTAACAAGCCTTTTGTTAAGTCTTATAACCTGAGAGAGGCTGTTTCAAGAAAAGATGCCTCGGAGTTAAAAGTGGTTCCTAAAAAAGTGAAACCCGGTTTTGTCTCTAAACTAGTAGATTCAGAATAATAGTTTTATGAAATATTAATTCCTTAATTTTTTAAGGAATTAATATTGTTTTTGCTTTTAACATTATCCAGAGAAAACAACTAAAACAAAGGTAGTATTGAATTTGTTAACGGATGAGGCCCCTGCTTAATTTAACCTCTTAGTTTATCTAATAGGTTGTTTAATTGTTGGGTTTCTTCCAGGGTCAGGTTCTTTACGGCGCTCTCAAACTCATGCATGCGTGCGTCAATTTGCTCTAATAAAGCAAGGCCTTCTTCCGTAATTCTTATGTCTACTGACCTTCGGTCTTCTGAGCAGGTATTTCTTTCAAGCAGGTTTTTAAGTCTTAACCTTTCTACAATTCTGGAGGCATCGCACATTTTATCCAACATCCTTTCTTTCAATAGATTTATGGTAGAAGGTTTGGGATGTTGTCCACGAAGTATTCTTAAAATATTAAACTGTTGAGGCGTAAGATTGAACTGCTTAAAAAAATCTTTCGATTTGGTATCAAGCCAGTTAAAAGTATAAATAAGGTTGACAATACACTTATTGTATTCACTTTTAAACTCTTTTTGTTTTATTTCATCTTCCAGACGCATTTTTCAAAAATAATAAAAACCTCTGTACAAACTTCTCTTTTTTAGTTTTTTAGGGGGGAGAAACACCGCCCAATATAACAATTTTACCTCCTGTATTGTTCAGGAATAATATTATTTTGTGTTTATATAGTTTAGAAACTCAGTTTTTATCGATTCTTCGTTAAACTTTCCGGAATAGTGTGAAGTGATGGTCCTGCTGTTGATATCATTTACTCCTCTGGAGGATACGCATAAATGAGCAGCATCCAGCACTACGGCAACGCTTTCGGTGTCGAGTACCTGCTTTAGTTCATTGGCAATTTGCACGGTAAGCCTTTCCTGTACCTGAGGCCTTCGGGCAAAGTATTGAACTATTCTGTTGATTTTAGACAGGCCTATTAC
>DATCKK010000377.1:0-12109 GCA_036562325.1 Cytophagaceae bacterium
ATAATAGCTTAACTTATGGAAATTGTCAAGTGGTTTTTTAATTACTTTGATAACAATATACGTAATAAAAATGGTTCAGATTCATTAAAATTAATTTATTTTTGCCTCAAATAAGTTTTAAACAGAATGTTACAGATTACCTACATCAGAGAAAATAAAGAGTTGGTCATAAAAGGGCTTTTAAAGAAAAGATATAAAGAGGCAGAAAGCCAGATAAACCTTGTATTGGAGCTGGACCAGAAGAGAAGGGAAACGCAGAAAGTACTGGATGACCTCCTTGCAGAAAGGAATGCCAAAGCCAAAGAGATTGGAAATCTCATGAAGTCAGGCCAGAAAGACGCTGCTGAGAAGCTAAAAAATGAAACGGCCGAGCTTAAGAATAAATCGGAGAAACTTACTGCGGATCTTACTGCTTTTGAAGAAGAACTCACTCAGACACTGCTTAAAATCCCCAATGTGCCGCATGAATCGGTACCTGAAGGTGGAAGTGCAGAAGAAAATGTGGAAGTGTTTAAATCCGGTTCCATTCCGAATCTTCCGGAGACTGCCTTGCCGCATTGGGAGCTTATTAAAAAGTATGATATTATAGATTTTGAAGTAGGGACCAAAATAACTGGTGCAGGATTTCCTGTATATAAGGGCAAAGGGGCAAAACTTCAAAGAGCATTGATCAATTACTTTCTGGATCAATCTGAAAAGGCAGGATACAAAGAAATTCTTCCTCCGATATTAATTAATGCCGATTCAGGATTTGGAACCGGCCAGTTGCCTGACAAAGACGGGCAGATGTATCATGCAACCTTAGACAACTACTATCTGATACCAACGGCGGAAGTTCCTATCACTAATATTTATAGGGATGTTATTCTGAAAGAAGAAGACCTGCCAATAAAGAATGCCGGCTACACCCCTTGTTTCAGGAGAGAGGCAGGTGCCTGGGGAGCTAATGTTAGAGGGCTTAACAGGCTTCATCAGTTTGATAAAGTAGAGATTGTACAGATTACTCTGCCAGAGAAGTCCTATGCTGCATTAGAGACAATGGTAGATCATGTAAAAGAATTGTTAAACAGTCTTCAGCTTCCATATAGGATTTTAAAACTTTGTGGGGGAGATATGAGTTTTACGTCTGCGCTTACTTATGACTTTGAAGTTTATTCCGCAGCTCAAAAGAGATGGCTGGAAGTGAGCTCTGTTAGTAATTTTGAAACCTATCAGGCAAATCGCTTGAAGCTTAGATATAAGTCAGAAGGTAAGACACAGCTATTGCATACTTTAAATGGCAGTGCACTTGCACTTCCCAGGATTGTTGCTGCTTTACTTGAAAACAATCAGACAGATCAGGGAATAAAAGTACCGGAAGTACTTATTCCTTATACAAGATTTGATTATATCAATTAAGTAAAGAGGTATAGCAAATATTTATAATACCTAACCTGGCGTTACTTATTCGATTAGTTCAAGAATGGTTACAAAGTCTACCAGTTTGTTGGTATACTTATTATATAAAGCACTTCTGAACTGAGTTTCGTAGACGTTTTGATATTCAGCAAGATCAGAACGGTTTTTAAGAACAAATTGAAGAGAATAGGTAACGCCAGTGTTTTGCTCCTCATTCACCAGCCGAAGTATTCTGTTCTCTTCAAATAATCCTGTGGCAAGCATTTGCGGAATATGAACTTTTTGCATCCATTGAAGGCATTCAAGATGGACATCTTTATCTACATTAATCGTTTCGCTATATAATACTCTCATGATTTTTATAATATGTGTGATTTGCAAATTAAAATAAATATCAGAAAACGAATTATTGCGAAATTCGTTATTTAAACTCTTCTTTCCACTTTTTCGTATCGGAATTAGCAAAGAGTCCCAAACTTTGCATCTCTAACCCTCTGAAAATAAATCATAAACTATATGGAAACAAAAAGCAATACTTATTATGGTTCTGTATTGGCAATTCTGGCCGCACTTTTCTTTATGTGGGGCCTTATTACTGTACTGAACTTTATGTTGCTTGATGAACTGACCAAAGTTTTCAATATGTCAGTTTTTGAAGCCAATCTCATTAATCTGACTTTCTTTGGTGCGTATTTGCTTGTTGCCCTGCCTGCAGGGAAGCTAATTAACATGATCGGATATAAAAAAGGCATTATTACCGGAATAATGATAGCAGGTATCGGATGTCTGTTATTTTATCCGGCTGCTGAAAACCAGTCCTATCAATTTTGTTTGATTTCCTTATTTACATTAGCCTCAGGCATCACCGTGCTACAAGTAGCGGCAAATCCTTATGTTGCGTTACTTGGGCAAAGAGGGAGAGGTGCGTTTAAACTAACACTTGTTCAAGCCTTCAACGCTTTAGGTGCAGCGCTAGCGCCTTTTTTTGCAGGAGGCCTTTTACTGAATTTGGCAGGTATAAGCAAAGAGAGTTTTGCGTTTATGTCTCCTGAAGAAATTAAATTGGCACTCGTTGAGTTTGTGCAATTGCCTTATTTGATACTTGCTGGTTTGCTTTTTCTACTTGCTTTATTTTTAGCTTTTTCGAGACTGCCTGTTTTAAATACCAATGCTTTTGATCCATTAGTAAAAGAGTCTGATCCTCCAAGGAAATATGTAATTCAGTTTCCTCATCTTACTTTGGGTGCCATAGCTATATTTATGTATGTTGGGGCGGAAGTTTCCATCGCGCATTATTTAACTTTTCAGGCGTCTGAACTTGTGGGTTATTATTGGTTGTTGTCTATGGCTGGGCGATTTATAGGAGCTTTCATGCTTACTAAAATAAGCCCGAGAAAATCAATTGGCGTTGCATCGCTGATAGCGTCCTCGCTTGTACTTGCATTTATATTCTTACATAAAGACCTGGCTTTAATTGCTCTGGTTTTGGTCGGATTGTTTAACTCCATCTTATTTCCTTGCATCTTTACTATGGGGATTGATGGCTTGGGCAAATATTCCGAAGAAGGCTCTTCTGTTTTAAACATGGCAATATTCGGAGGTGCAGTACTTCCATTTGTAATTGCCAGAATTGATAATGTGATTTTGGCATTCCTGATTATTTTCATCTGTTATTTGTTTATTGCTTACTTTGGATTTAAAGGTTCTCGGTATGAGAAGAAAGCCAATTATTTATAATCTTATATTAATTCAGTAAACACAAGGAGGCCGTCTACACAGACTGCCTCTTTATTTTTTAACTTATTTTAATTGCCATTAGTAAGGTGCAAAGCTTAATGTCAGAGGGTTTTTCATTAATGTGTTTTGAGGAATAAAAATCATTTGGTTCTTCTCTTAGCGCTGATGCTCACCTAAAGATTCAAAGTTTTTGATTTAGATAATCAGCATGTTTCATGGTTAAAATCTTAAGAGGTTTACTTTTTACCCGTATTAAATTTTTAGGTATGGTCCATTTTGATGGAACAGAAAAAGAAAATGTTTTAAAAAGTATTCCCGGTTAGCAGTTATTAAAAATAAGTACATGTGCCAAAGATATATAAGAATAAAAATGAGTCTTTTGTTTTTGTGAAGAGTATCTGGCTTATTTCTAAACAAGGAGGACTAACGCAGTAGTTTTATAGCTCAATGGATTATTATTGTCGGTAAATTTTAAAAGAGAAAGAAGCGAACATGTGTTTATCAGGTTTTGGGTTAAGTATTTTGAGGGAGTATTTGTGAGATAATTCTGATGTGTGGAAGAGGAATAAAAAAAGCACGAAACGCGGTCTCGTGCTTAATTAAAGAAAACTTCTTTATCTGATTACTCAGTTGAATTATTTCTTTTTAGCTGCTTTTTTCTTAGAAGCTACTTTCTTTTTAGCAACAGCTTTTTTAGAAGCTACCTTCTTTTTAGCGACAGCTTTCTTAGAAGCTACTTTCTTTTTAGCAACAGCTTTCTTAGAAGCTACTTTCTTTTTAGCGACAGCTTTTTTAGAAGCTACCTTCTTTTTAGCAACAGCTTTCTTAGAAGCTGCTTTCTTTGATGCTGCTTTTTTTGATGCAGCTTTTGCTTTAGTTTTTGCCATGAGATCCTCCTTTTTTTATTTATTACTTTTAAGTGAAAAAGTCCAATTAAAAGCAGTCCAATTATATAGAAATTTGATTAAACTTCCAAATTGTACAACCTAACTGAATCATTACATTAAACGAACAACTAATAAATTGGTTAAGTCAATAGATTTAATAAGTGATACATTATCAATAACATTATAAAAACACATCGTTTGTCTTTGTGTTATAACTGTGTGTTTTTCAGAATGTTGCAGTGTGCTCCAGCGGTTCTTCTTATTTACGCATAGATATAAGTTGATTAAAAAAATTTTTATAGGATGATAATTTTTTTTTGATCGAACAGAAAAAAAATTTTTTAATGTGACTTCATCTTTAACATTCATAAATAACATTTATATCTATTCATGATATAAAAATTGAATTATGAATAATAACTCTTTAATAAAAAATGAAGTCTTGCTTCTACTTTTGATTTGAATCAATACAGAAGCAAGACTTAAAATTTGTATGAAGAGAATGATCAGATGTTAATGTCTACCTGGTTTCTTAACAAGTCTTCAAAGCTTTCGCGTTTGCGTATCAGTTTGGCTTTTCCTTCGTGTATCAGTACTTCCGCGGGCCTTAAACGTGAGTTATAGTTAGAGCTCATACTAAAACCATAAGCGCCTGCATTTTTTATTCCGAGAATATCGCCTTCTTTTACTTCTGTTAATTCGAGGTCTGTTCCGAAAGTGTCTGTTTCACAAATGTAGCCAACTACTGTATAGGTTTTTTTATTACCTGATGGATTTGAAATATTTATTATAGAGTGATAAGCACCATACATCATTGGTCGAATCAGATGATTCAATCCTGAATCAACACCAACGAATGTTCCTGCCGGAGTTATTTTAATTAAATTCGCTTTAACTAAAAGTAAACCACTTTCGCTTACAAGAAACTTTCCTGGCTCAAACCATAGTTGAAGGTCTTTGCCATACTCTTTGCAGAAAGCCTGGAAAGCTTCTTTCATTTTTTTTCCCAGATCTTCTACATCTGTTACATGGTCACCTTCTTTATAAGCGACTTTAAAACCGCTTCCGAAATCAAGAAAACTTAAATTCTTAAAATTCTTAGCTATACCAAAAATGATTTCAGCAGCTTTTACAAATGCATTGGCATCTTTAAAATCAGATCCGCTATGCACATGGACACCGGAAACAGTAATATTATACTTATTAACTATCGAATAAATCTCATCTACCTGTTCTACAGAAATTCCGAATTTGGAACCTTTGTGTCCGGTCATAATTTTTACATTCCCCCCGGCATCTATATGTGGATTGACCCGGATACAACAAGGAACGGAGCTTCCATATTGTTCTCCGAATCTTTGCAGGAAAGGCAGGTTGTCTATATTTATGGTAACTCCAAGCTCAACCCCCTCTGTTATTTCATCATAAGAAACACAGTTGGGGGTGAACATGATATCTTTCGGATCGTAACCGGCGAGTAAACCCAGTTTCACTTCCTGAATAGATACTACATCTATACCCGCACCTTCTTTTTTCAACAGTTTTAGTATAGCCTGATTTGTTAAAGCTTTTGCCGCATACTTAATTTTTAGATTTACGCCGTCAAAAGCATTTTTTAACTTATGGTATTGACTGACGATTTTATCAGCGTCATATACATATACAGGAGTGCCAAACTCCTTGCAGACATCAAGAAGGTTTACCCCCTGAATTTGGTAATTGTTATTTTGTAAATTCATAGATTTAAAAGAGTGCCACAAAGATAAGTAGTATTAATGGGATTGGATATATAATAGCGCGAAATTACGCTGAATTTTTCCCTGTTCTCCTATTATAACCAGGTGAATCATAAATTTTTTTTGGGCGGTGCATTTTTTCATTTCAAAAATATTATCTAAATTTGGTCAAACAACTAAGAAAAATGATTAATAACTTACATAAAGGATGGTGCTGGCACATTAACTAAACAAGTAATGTGAACACAACCTTATGTATTATTTATAAAAATATCATTAGAGAAGCTTGCTGTTCACGGCAAGCTTTTTTGTTTTAAGACCTTTATTGTATGAAAACTTTTCAATTAAAAACTATTTACAAAAAGTTACTTGCAGATACGGTAACACCTGTTAGTATATTTTTAAAAATCAGGGATAAATTTGCCAACAGTATATTGCTTGAGAGTTCAGACTACCACAGCAATGATAATAGCTACTCCTATATATGTTGTAATCCCATTGCCAAATTTGAAGTGAGCAAGGGTAAAATAATTAGAGAGTATCCTGACCAAACTCGTGAAGAAACGCCCATACTTGATCGTGATGATGTAATAAATAGCCTTAAATCTTTTAGTAATCAATTCGGTTCGGAAGAAGGCAATTTCAATTTTAGCAGCAATGGGTTATTCGGCTACATTTCTTATGACGCGGTACGATATTTTGAAGATCTTGAAATCAAAGATTATGAATCAGAGGACCGGGAAATTCCGGAAATACTTTATCAGGTGTACCAGTTCATAATTGTAATCAACCATTTTAAAAACGAGTTGTTTATATTTGAACATTCCTTAAAACCTAACCCGTCTAATTTGCAGGTTATTGAAGATCTGATAGCTACTAAAAATTTTGCTACCTACAAGTTTCATTCTGACCACAACGAAGTCTCTAACTTTAACGATCAGGACTTTTTGAAGGTAATTCAAAAAGGTATTGACCACTGTCATCGTGGCGATGTTTTTCAGATAGTATTATCAAGAAGATTCTCTCAGTCTTTTAAAGGAGACGAGTTCAATGTTTATCGCGCGCTCAGATCTATAAACCCCTCACCTTATTTATTTTATTTTGATTATGGAAGTTTTAAAATATTGGGATCTTCTCCGGAAGCACAGATCATAATAAAAGGAGGTAAAGCAAGCATACATCCGATTGCAGGAACTTTTAAACGAACCGGTAATGACGAACAGGATGAAGCACTTGCTAAAAAATTATTTGATGACCCTAAAGAAAACTCTGAGCACGTGATGTTGGTGGATCTGGCAAGAAATGACCTGAGTCGTAGTGGTAAAAATGTTAAAGTTGAGAAGTTTAAGGAAATTCAGTTCTACTCCCACGTTATTCATTTGGTTTCTAACGTTACAGGAGAACTGGAAAATCATTCGTCGACTCTGAAACTTGTAGCAGACACTTTTCCGGCAGGAACACTCTCCGGAGCTCCGAAACACATGGCTATGCAACTGATTAATAAACTTGAAAATGGCAACCGCGGATATTATGGAGGAGCAATAGGTTATCTTGGATTTAACGGAGACTTTAATCATGCTATTATGATCAGGTCTATGTTAAGCAAAAATAATCGCTTATTTTATCAGGCAGGTGCAGGGGTAGTGGCCAAATCAGACGTAAACAGCGAACTCAACGAAGTAAATAACAAACTATTAGCTTTAAGAACAGCAATTAAACTGGCAGAGGAGATATAAGATGAAATTATTAGTGTTAGATAATTACGATTCCTTTGTATATAATATAGTACATATTATAAAGGAGTTGGGCTACGGAGATTCGATGGATATTATCCGAAATGATAAAATCACCGTGGAAGAAGTTGCCCAATACGATAAAATATTACTTTCCCCGGGGCCTGGCATACCTTCAGAAGCAGGTATTATGCTGGATATCATTAAACAATACGGAGCACATAAGCCTATTCTTGGTGTTTGCCTTGGACATCAGGGCATAGGTGAAGTATATGGTGCTTCATTAATCAACCTGGACCAGGTGTATCATGGATTGGCGGTAGATACAGTGCTTAAGGCTAAAGATTCCCTGTTTGATAACATGCCGGAACGATTCGTTTCAGGGAGATATCATTCATGGGCTATTGATCCTGCATCTAATCTGGAGAACCTGGAAGTAACAGCAGTTGATGATAAAGGAAATATTATGGCCATCCGCCATAAGCAATATAATGTAAAGGGAGTCCAGTTTCATCCGGAATCGATATTAACGGAAAACGGGAAGCAGATTTTGAAGAACTGGCTTGAACAGTAAAATTCCAAATCACAAACTCCAAAGCTTTAAACATATAGAAAGGCTAATTTGAAAGATTTACTTTTTAGTAAAGGTGGATAAATGGAAGAGCCTAAAAGTAAATGTAAAAAGGGAATTTCTATTAACTATTTGGATATTGGAGTTTACAATTTTGATTATTTGAGCTTAAATGCAATAAGTTAGTTAACCTGAACAGATAATTTAACCAAAATGAAAGATATATTAAACCACCTTCTCGAACATAAGACTTTGTCAAAAGAAGAAGCGAAGCAGTCACTGACAAACATTGCCAAAGGTAATGTAAACAGTGCTCAGGTAGCTTGCTTTATGACTGTTTTCATGATGAGAAGCATAACTGTGGAAGAGCTTGAAGGGTTCAGAGATGCCATGTTGGAGCTTTGTATCCCTGCAGGCTTGGAGGAATATAATCCAATAGACTTATGCGGAACAGGTGGAGACGGAAAAGATACTTTTAATATTTCTACTATTGCCAGTTTTGTAGTGGCAGGGGCAGGAGTTAAGGTTGCCAAGCATGGAAACTATGGAGTTTCCTCAGCATGCGGATCTTCCAATATGATGGAGTATTTCGGATATAAATTCACCAATGATCAAAGTACGTTAAAGTCCCAAATTGAAAAGGCCGGAATTTGTATAATGCATGCTCCGCTCTTTCACCCGGCAATGAAGCATGTGGCACCGGTAAGAAAAGACCTGGGAGTTAAAACTTTTTTTAACATGCTGGGGCCAATGGTGAATCCTTCCTTTCCGAATAACCAGTTAGTTGGTGTTTTCAGCCTGGAGTTGGCAAGATTGTATGGATATCTATACCAGCAGACTGCTAAAAGATTTGTTATTCTTCACTCTTTAGATGGCTATGATGAAATATCACTTACCGGCGCATTTAAATTTATTTCCAACAACAAAGAACAAGTTTTAAATCCGCATGATATCGGATTTTCAAAAGTACTTCAGTCAGATTTAAGTGGTGGAGCTACCATTGAAGATTCCGCAAAGATATTTATGAATGTCTTGAACGACTGCGCGACTAAAGCACAAAAAGAAGCAGTGTTGGCCAATGCAGGTTTTGCTATTTATTGTGCGAAAGAAAATCTGACTCTGGAAGAAGCAATGGATCAGGCTAAAGAGTCGCTGGAGTCGAAGAAAGCATTAAAGGCATTTAAAACACTAATGGAACTATAGGTTGAATCAATTAATGTATGAATACACTAGACAAAATTATTCTTCATAAAATAAAGGAAGTCGAAGAAAGAAAGCAGCAAAAATCGATTAAAGAACTTGAAGCTTCTCCTAACTTTGGTTCAGCCTCACTTTCATTAAAGAAATTTTTAACGGACCCGGGAAAAACAGGAATCATTGCAGAGTTCAAAAAGAAATCGCCTTCAAAAGGAATTATAAATGATAAAGTTACAGTAGAGGAGGTAGTAACAGGATATGAAGCAGCGGGAGCTTCTGCCTGCTCTGTTCTGACCGATATAGAGTTTTTTGGAGGGAAGGACGAAGATCTGGAAAGGGCTCGGAAAGCAGTAAATATACCATTGCTAAGAAAAGACTTTATTATTGATGAATATCAGATTGTGGAAGCAAAAGCTTTAGGGGCCAATATCATTTTATTGATTGCTGCGGCACTAGAAAAGAAAACGCTGAAAAAACTGGCGGAGTTTGCCAAGTCGTTAGGGATGGAAGTGTTGCTGGAAGTTCATAACGAAGAGGAACTCAAAGAAAGTGTAAACCAATATGTGGATGTGGTAGGGGTTAATAACAGGAATTTGAAAAATTTTGAAGTAGACATTAAAACTTCATTGGATCTGGTAAATAAAATACCATCACAGTTTCTTAAAATTTCAGAAAGCGGTATTAGTGACCCTGCCTCAATCAGAGAACTAAGGAAAGCAGGCTTCCATGGATTTCTTATAGGTGAAAACTTCATGAAAACAGAAAATCCGGGATTGGCAATGAAAGAATTTGTACAAAAGATAAAAGGTTAAACTATACTTATATTATATAATAAGGGTATGAAACTCAAAGTATGCGGAATGAGAAATGCAGAGAATATCCGGGAGTTGGTAAAACTTCAACCGGATTATATCGGTTTCATATTTTATGAAAAATCTAAAAGGTATGCAGGAGCAGAGCTTGAACCACAATTAGTATTAAACCTTCCTTCTTCCATTCAAAAAGTTGGTGTTTTTGTAAATGCTTCCATTGAGTATATAAAAGAGCAAATCGAGAAATACCAGCTTCACGTGGTACAGCTTCATGGCGATGAAATACCTGAAGCTTGTGCCATAGCAAAAGCAACTGGTATTACAGTAATCAAAGCCTTTTCTGTAGATAGTGCTTTTGATTTTTCATCAACTATGCCTTATGAAAGTGTTTGCGACTACTTTCTTTTTGATACCAAAGGAGAGGGTTACGGAGGAACCGGAAAAAGTTTTGATTGGAGTATACTCACTAAATATAATAACAAAGTGCCTTTTTTACTAAGTGGTGGTATAGACCTGGAACATGCAGAAAGAATAAAAGATTTGAAGGGGTTCAACCTTCATGCCGTTGATATTAACAGCAGGTTTGAAATAGAACCCGGCTTAAAAGACATAAACAAAATCAGACAATTCATTAAACTTATAGAAATATGACATTTCAAGTAAATGAAAAGGGATACTACGGAAGTTTTGGAGGTGCGTATATTCCTGAAATGCTTTATCCTAACGTGGAGGAGCTGCAAAACAAATATCTGGAAATAATGTATGAAGCGTCTTTCCAGAAAGAATTCAGAAAGCTGCTCAAAGACTACGTAGGCCGGCCTACTCCTTTATATTATGCGGGAAGGCTATCCAAGGAATATAATGTAAGAGTATATTTAAAGAGAGAAGATCTTTGTCATACCGGTGCTCATAAAATAAATAATACCTTAGGGCAAATACTTCTAGCCAAGAGATTGGGCAAAAAAAGAATTATAGCTGAAACCGGCGCCGGACAGCATGGAGTGGCAACAGCAACTGTTTGCGCATTGATGGGGCTGGAATGTGTAGTATATATGGGAGCTGTAGATATGGAAAGGCAGAAGCCTAATGTAGAACGTATGAAAATGCTCGGCGCTACTGTCGTTCCGGCTACCTGCGGAAGTCAGACATTGAAAGATGCTACTAATGATGCTATCAGAGACTGGATCAATAATCCAACGAATACACATTATATAATAGGATCTGTGGTTGGGCCTCATCCATATCCGGATATGGTTGCAAGGTTCCAGTCCATTATTAGTGAAGAAATAGCAAGTCAGTTGAAAGAAGAAGAAGGTACGGAAGACCCTGATTATGTGATTGCCTGTGTAGGTGGTGGTAGTAATGCAGCAGGCGCTTTTTATCATTATCTCGATCGCCTGAATGTTAAGTTAATCGCTGTAGAAGCGGCAGGCAAGGGGGTTGACAGCGGATATTCGGCTGCAACAACGGTATTGGGTAAGCCTGGAATAATTCACGGTAGCAAAACATTGTTAATGCAAACCGAGGATGGCCAGATCATAGAGCCTCACTCTATTTCTGCCGGACTTGACTATCCGGGTATTGGGCCGATTCATGCTCATTTATTTGACACTCAGAGAGCAGATTTTTATTATGCAACGGATGAAGAAGCCTTTAAGGCAGCGGTACTGCTAAGCAGAATGGAAGGTATTATTCCGGCATTAGAGTCTGCACATGCTGTAGCGGCATTGAAAAAAATTCCTTTTAAAGGAGGGGAGCTGGTAGTATTAAATCTTTCCGGACGAGGGGATAAAGATTTACAAACTTATATCAACAAAAAGAACGAATACATTAAAGACTGAGGAGTAAACATGGAAGCTAAGATAAAAATTAAGAACAGGTTGACCGACCTGTTTGAAAATAAGAAAGAAAACCTTCTGAATATTTATTTCACGGCGGGTTTTCCGAAACTGGACGACACCCGAACAATTATTAAAGCGTTGGAAGAGGCCGGAGCGGACATTGTAGAAATAGGTATTCCGTTTTCAGACCCAATGGC
>DATCKK010000384.1:0-5289 GCA_036562325.1 Cytophagaceae bacterium
CTAATAGACAGATATGGGACTAAAGCATCTAAAGATGCCCTGTTTCCTTTTATTTATTTTAGTAATTTAAATGATATTAAAGCGAAAGGATTTACTATAAAAGGTGTTTATCAGGGAGAATTATCTTCTTCTTCAACTATCACTGGTACCAACTATTACGATGAGAATCTTCATCCTGATTTTGCTTATCTAAAATATGGCACCAATGAATTAAATTATATTCCTGATAATACCAGTTCTATCTATACGGTTGTTGTAGAGTATAATTGTCCTGCTGAATGTTCTCCTTTTATTAATTGCGGTATAAATCAACAAATCCCTGCATGTCTTTCTGATTCAAAATTATTAGAGATGAAGTATGGCTGGAATTGTTCAAATTACCCCACTATCAATGATGTTAATGAATCTTGCTATTTAACCAATAATGGTATTAAAATTAATGTGATAACCAATCCAGTTTCAATTGGAAATATTATTAGTTTGAATGATAATCAGCCGTTAAAATCTTGTTCTACGGTTTCTTATGATGTGCAATTGAAATCATGTCAACCGGGCAGTATTGATAATTTAAAATATATAGTAAACTTCCCATCTGGTCTTACCTATTTGTCTCATACAGGTAATTTCACCATTGAACAAGTTTCTTCTACCCAACTTATTCTTCAAATTGTAGAAGATGATGATTTAAGCTTTAATAGCGGTGGTAGTGATGAGCATAGTTTTCAAATATCATTTGCCATATCCTGTGATCGTGCTTTGGATGGCCAACATATTGTGGCGACCATTTCAGGAGAAACTTATTGTGGTTCAATAAGTGAGATTGTGACTACACCTATAAATCTTGAATCAATAAATGTTGCTAGCCTGGATCCTGTGGTATTGAATAGTGTTGATTACAATATTACTCGGGATCAACTTATAATTGATTACGAACTAACTGGCCCTGCCAGTCATTATAATGAATTTAAAGTAACACTTGCCGATGGTATCAGAGAAGTTGGAACAGGTAAAAATAGTTTGGTGATACCTATAACAGAAACAGTAGCAGGTAGCTATACGGCAACTATAAATATTGAAGGAGTTAACCCTATTTGTTCCGGAACCTATACGTCAAATGTTATACTTAGCCGTGAATACAGAGAGGTGTGCTCGGAAAAAGTATGTACCATAATGATTTCTGAACAAGCTGTTCCTGCTTCATTTACTGTTGCTCCTCACGAGGTAACCTTAGCAGGCCAGGAAGCCGGATGTGAAAATGAACAAGTAACACTTACAGCTACTGTAGTTCCCCAAGGAACTTATTCTTATAGGTGGTATTCAGATAATATTGAAATTCCTAATGAGACTGGTTCAACTTTAGATATCTATGTTACTACAACTGCTGAATATAAAGTGGAAGTGCTGGATATTAAAGGTTGTGTGGTTAGTGCAACACGGTTGGTAAGATTAAGATCTAAAATCGAATGTTGTACTTTGTCTGTTGACCTTGGTGAAGATTTATCAATTTGCTCCGGACAAAACTTAACTTTAACAGTACCTGTTACAGGGGTTACTTACCTTTGGTCTCCCGGAGGTGAAACATCTCAGTCAATCATAGTTAGTCCAACTACAACTACTGTTTATTCTGTTCATGTAACCGATGGAGTTTGTACAGCTTCTGATGAAATAACTGTAACTGTAGATTTATCACCGGAAGTTACTGTTATTGGACATGCTGAATATTGTATTGGGAAAGATTATACCTTAACAGCCCTGGCTTCGTCCGGTACACCTGGTTATAGTTATTTATGGTTTAGGGATGGAGTTGCTATTCCTTCTGCAACTCAGTCAGTATATAATTTTACCGCCTCTGCTACCTCTGGTGGAAACTATTCTGTATTGGTGACAGATAGTAAAGGTTGTAGTAAAGAATCGGAGTATATAATAGTTGAACCCAAGAACTGCTGTACCTATGCGCTAGGGGATGCAACAGCAGTATGCGGTGAAGAAAGCATTATTTGTGTACCGCTTCAGGCCATTCGAAATGTTCCTCATGGAATCATTGGTATGGACTTCTGTATGGAATATAACCCGAACTTTGTCACTCCTACAGGCAATGCTACTTTAGGGAACGTTGTCGTTGATGGAGCTGTAGAAAATTCTAATGGTAAATTCTTTTTAAATACAGATACCCAGGGATTTGTAAGGGTTACGATTTCTTACGATTATTCCCAGCCCAATGCTGCTTCATCTTATTTTAAGGGAACTGGAAATGTGATATGTATTGAGTTTAAATCTATTAGCACCCAGGCTGGTACCGTGCTCAATAATATCTTTAGAAGTTGTCAATTGGATGAAGCTTATACTTTGATTGAAAAACCAGGATGTCTCGAGAAAAACGGATCCTTAAGTTACATCGAAAATATGGATGCTAAGGGATCGGTTATTTATCATTCTCCAATATCATTTACGGGTGACCATATATTAAAATACTCCGGGGTTAACTCTGATAACAGATATCCATTGATAGGTGGTGGAAATGGATATCTGGAAACCAATATTCAGGGAATTACCGGAAACTGTGCAGATCCTCAGGGACCAATTGCAAATACAGATATAGAGGGAAACTTTGAGATTGATGCTAGTAATTTTACATCTATAAAAGTAAGCAGAGATATCAAAGGTGAATATGGAAGTAGTGATTGTGAACCTGTACTATCATATTTGAATGGTATGGATGCCTACTATATGGAACACATTACAACATTGAAATTATTCTCCGTTCATGACAACAGAAACTTTATACCTTCGGCCTATCAAATGATAGCAGCAGATGTTAACATGAATGGTAAAGTAAGGGCAAACGATGTTACTTTATTACAGGAAAGAGCAGTCTTAAAGATTTGCGAATTCCCTCAGGTTTGGAACTATACAGTCGGTACTGATCCTGATCTTCAGCCGCAACCGGGCAAAAAATCAATCGACTGGAGGTTCTTTTCATTTTCCAATAATATTCCATCCGATGAGTATTTTACCCCTGCTACATATCCAAAAACCTCAGGTGATATTACCTATTGGAGAGATAATGTGCCAGGTGGACTTGTAGGTCCCGGAATGATACCTAACTGTATAAATCTTAATAGCTCAGGAGATCAAAATTGTTTAAGATTCCTAAATACCACTATACATGCAGTACTATTGGGAGATGTAGATAGAAATTGGGTAACCAAATACAATACTCCTGGAAGTCCTTATTTAAGGACTACAAGCTTTGCAGGGAAAATTTCATTTAAATTGAATGAAGCTTACCTGGTTGACGAAGCTGTATATAGAGTACCTGTTCAGGTTGAATCTGACAGTGGAATAGTTGCCATTGATTTTGATATGGATTACAATGAAGACCAGATTGAAATTAGATCGGTTAATAAAAAGCAACTAGCCATAGATGCAGATGCCAGGCTGATGTATAATGATTATAATTTGAAAAGATTGTTTGTTACTTCTTATTCTATGACTGGGTTTGGAACATCCGGAACGCCCTATTATATTGATATTTATAGTAAAGATGGGGTAATAGAAAAAGAAGACTTGGGAACAATCAAAGGATATATTAATGGAGATGACGCAAGGATTGAAGTGATTACCGGAGTTACAACGGTAGAACATCCTGAGTACCTGGTTGGGGTAGAAGTGAGCGTTGTTCCGAATCCTGCTTCAGGAATTACAAAAATCATTTATAATGCCGGAAATAATTCAGAAGTAAATTCACTATTGATTACCGATGCAGTTGGAAAAGTGGTAAGAGAATTTCATAATTTAAATGCAACGGGAGAAGTAGAGTTTGATGTTTCTGATTTGTCGGCAGGTATGTATTATTGTAATTTCAGAGGAAAAAGCGGAATGAAGCTTGTGACTAAACTTACTATAGTTAAATAGTTAAAATTAAATAAATATAAAAAAGCCTGTAGGATTTTTCCTGCAGGCTTTTATTGTTAATAACTTTTTCCTCTGGTAATTAGCTGGTTTGGGGGATAGTATCCATTATTCTGTTTTATATCTTACATAAGTCCAACAGCCAGGCTTTAATCCCGTAAAATCCATATAAATAAATAACCAAAAAGAACCACATAGCGGGCCAATACCTATTCGGAGTGCGTAAGGGTAGACACGGATGAGTTAAGGCCCGCTTCCATTTTATTAATAGGAAGTTTTTAATAATTGCATTACTAATGCAGTTATTGGTAGGGGTTATTTTGATTGGAAAATACTTTGATTTCCTCCTTGTAATAATTAAAGTTAATAAAGGAAGATGTAGGAAGCAGCAACGTTCTTAGTTAGATAGAGTTAACCATTATGCTTCTTACACTCCTTTTTTATCTATTTTGTTCCTTTCCTCTGAAAATACTATTTTCTTTTACATCTTTGTATTCCTTATTTACGTAGGAAATCTTAATATTATTTTTATATATACTTTGATGAAAGAGCTTGGATTTATTGGCTTTGGGAATTTTGGGCAATTTATAACACCTCACCTTAAGCCTTACTTTAAAATCACCGTTTTTGACCGGATCGATTTTTCCAATGAAGCGAAAAGATTAGGTGTTAAATGGGGGACCCTGGAAGAAGTGGCATCTAAAGACATGGTGGCATTGGCAGTTCCCGTCCAATTCCTGGAAGAGTTATTAATTGAAATACAACAATTGGTAAATCCTAAAGCTCTTGTATTTGATGTTTCCTCAGTGAAGGTAAAGCCGGTTGAATTAATGATGAAGTACCTTCCAACTACAACTGATATAATAGGAACACATCCCTTGTTTGGCCCTCAAAGTGGAAAAAATGGTATCGAAGGCTTGAACCTTGTGATCTGTCCGGTGAGAACTAAAAAACCTCAAAGCCTGGCCAGATTTTTTACCAAAGAGTTAAAACTAAATGTGCTGGAAAGAACTCCGGTGGTACATGATCAGCAGATGGCTTATGTTCAGGCACTGACCCATTTTATAGGCAGGGCAGTTAATGAAATGGATATACCGGATGTAGAGCAGAAGACCCCTGCTTACCAGTTTTTGTTAAATATAAAAAGGAATTTGGGGCAAGATTCGCTTGATCTTTTCTATACCATTGAAAGAGAAAATCCTTATGCTAAGGATGTTCGAAAGCACTTTATGGAAGAGCTTCTAAACCTTAACAGGCGTATTGAGTCTGGTGAAAAAGCATAAAAAAAACCGGTTTTATTAAAACCGGTTTTTTTATATTTATTACTTTCTTAAGTTAATCGGAACATAATCACGAGTTGTGCTTCCAGTGTAAATT
>DATCKK010000386.1:0-15101 GCA_036562325.1 Cytophagaceae bacterium
TTAATACTGGGAACATAAATTTGACCTTTCAATACGGTCGGGTAAACAATTTTTACTTTTGGCCAGACATTTAGCCGGATGGCTTCACTGATGAGGGTAAATGATCCGGTTATTACTGCCTGACTGGCAATGATAGCAGCCATGGTAGCAATGGTAATACCATAAATGACCCACCACTCCGGCATGATCGCAAAAAATATATTCTTCCCTTCAAGCGATTTACCATAATGCTGAAGTATCCAGGCGCCCTGCCCGAAATAATTCAGCAATAGACAGGTTTTTACGAATATCCAGCTTATTCTTATGTTCTGCCTGCCACAGTGCCCCATATCGGAATACAATGCCTCCGCACCTGTGGTACAAAGGAATATCGCCCCCAATAACCAAAAGCCTTCAGGATACCTGCTCAACAACAGATAAGCATATTGAGGATTTATGGCACGTAACACTTGCAGATTATCCAATATTTGACTGGCTCCAAGCAGCGCCAGCATTAGAAACCATACCAACATTACAGGCCCGAAAAAATTACCGATGAACTTTGTACCAAATCTTTGCACCACGAATATTCCAAAGATAATGGTCAACACAATCGGTATAGTATTGATCTCAGGGTTGTATATTTTCAGCCCTTCTACTGCTGCAGATACTGAAATAGGAGGAGTAATAATACCATCGGCAAGCAATGCACTTCCTCCAAGGATAGCAAACCATACAAGATTTTTATTTCTTCTTCGAATCAGAGTATACAGGGAAAAAATTCCTCCTTCACCGCGGTTATCTGCTCTAAGGGTTAATACTACATACTTGAAAGTAGTTTGAAGAGTTAATGTCCAAAAAACACAGGATAATGCTCCGAGGATAAGTAAATTATCAATGGTTTGACCCTTCACAATGGCATTCATCACATACAATGGCGAAGTACCAATGTCCCCAAAAATGATTCCTAATGTAACTAATAAACCAGCAGCACTTAACTTGGGCGCCGAGTGATGATGTGATTTAACCATAAAATTTGCCTAACTAAACTACCGTTTAGCAGTGCCAATTTAGCAATTTGGAATCTGCCCTCAAATTAAAACCTTATTTGTCTGCCAGTGATCATAGGTATCTCCATATTCTGCTTAATTCCCTGTTTGCAACTTAAAAGTACCTATGGAATAATACTTTACCCCTTCCGGGCCTGCTACCGACTCCCATAATTCAAACTGATCCACCTTCAGAATTTCTTCAAAATTCACTTTGAAACCTGTTAAAGCTGACCTGTTATTTTTCAATCGGGCAAGAGTAATATGCGGCGTCTGCTCCCTTACCAATTCACAGTTCAACGATTGTGACAATTTATTGTTCAAACCTGAAAAGGCCGAGCATGTTTCGAACTTTACCCAAACCATTCTCCTGTCTTTTTTCCCTTGTATGGAGATCTCATAACTATGGAGGCTAAAAGCATTATGAGTAGCGGCAATTACTTCCGAATGCTTTATTATCTCTTCAATCCGGCCAGCTGGTGTTTCCCCCAGAAAAAGCAGGGTTACGTGATAATTGTCCTTTGACACCCATCGGATTTCATTGTCGCATATATTTATTACCTTTACGATGCTTTCTCTAAAAGACTCGCTTATAGGAAGGGCAAAAAACAATCTTTTCTTCATAATAATTTATACAGATTAAACTAAAGTTGAATAAAAGTTTGTTACACTTATGTGTAATTGTTTTTGTTTTTTTTAAACTTATACCATGAAACTAACATTTTGGGGTGCGGCCAGGCAGGTTACAGGCAGTATGTTTCTTCTTGAATTAAAAGATGCTTATAAGATACTGATCGATTGCGGAACAGACCTTTCTTCGCACCGAAGCAAGCCTGCTTCCGAAATATTCCCATTTAATCCTGCCGACATTGATGTGGTCTTGCTCACCCATGCACATATAGATCACTCCGGCAATATTCCTTTATTATATCAACAAGGTTACAAAGGGCAGATATTATGTACTTCCGCCACCAATGCACTTACGGAACTATTACTAAGAGATTCAGCCTTCATTAATTCCAAGAAACTCCAACGACAAGAACGTAAGAAAAGATATAGCAAACAATCCGATACGAACCTGTCGGAAAGCTTATTTCTGGACAGACAGGTTGACAAAGCTGTTGACCGCTTTGTACCTATCGCTTTTAATAAGCCTTTCGAAATACGAAAGGGGCTTACCATTACATTTATTCCTACCGGGCATTTACTGGGCGCCGCTAATATTGTATTGGAAGTCGAAGAAAATGGCCGGTTCCGGAAGATAGGATTTTCAGGAGATATCGGCCGCAAAAACTATCCTTTATTACAAGATCCGCATCCATTTCCAAAAGTAGATTATCTTATATGCGAATCAACATATGGCAATCGAAGCCATAATGAAGAACAAGATCCGGAAGATATTCTGGAATCCATCATTCGTGCTTCTTGTATTGAAAAGAAAGGAAGGCTTATTATTCCTGCTTTCAGCATAGGCAGAACCCAAAGCCTGCTTTATACTTTAAATAAACTCTTTATTAAAAAAAATCTACCTCCTGTTAAAGTATTTGCCGACAGCCCCATGGCAGAGGCAAGTACCAGAATCTATGAAGAATACGTACCCATTTTAAATCAGGAGGCTCAATCCTTTTATAAAGAGAATCAATGTTTATTTGACTTTGAAAATCTACACGTTGTAGAAACGTATAGAGAAAGTAAAGCGATTTCAAATTATTATGAACCATGCATTATCATTGCTTCATCCGGCATGCTTACAGGAGGAAGAATGCAAGATCACATTAAAAAAAATCTTGACAATCCTTATTGTACCATATTGATGGTAGGTTATTCGGCAGAAGGCACTCCTGGATATGATTTACTGAACGGCCATCGGTTTACCAAAATAAAGGGAAGAAGAATAAATGTTTCTGCACAAATCATCTCAACAGATATATTTAGCGGCCATGCTGACAGAGAAGATTTACTCGAGTTTATTAATCAACAAAACAAGAATGAGTTAAAACAACTTTTCCTTGTTCATGGAGAATATGAGGATATGACTCATTTTAAAAACCGCCTGCAAAACGAAGGATATCACCAGGTAGTGATCCCTGCTAAAGGAGAGTGCTTTGAGCTGTAATAAGAAAGTCTTAATGATAAAAAATCTCATCACAAATAAACCCCAAAAATTAAAACTCCCTTCTTATATCAACAGTTGAGTTTAATTATTGGTATTTATTTAAGTGATTTCAAATTCTAAAGATTATTCAACGCCTGGTTTAACGACTTATTCATCTCCTTAAACCTTTCTTTGGCTGAAGCAATAAAAGCTTCGTCCTGAATAATGCTTTTCACATCTTCGTCACCAGCGACATCCATTTCGCTGATTTTATAGGTTTGTTCATACATTCCTTTCTCCAGCTTTAACAAATATTTACCGTTCCATGAATAAACCGTAATCTTAAACTCCACATGGGGTATTTCAGCCACAACACGCATAGTATTTACATTTTTTATAAAAATAGGAAACTCTCAATCCTCTAACAAACTAAGGTTTAACTTTTTCTGCAGGAAATTCGATTTTAAAGCTTTTTATCAACTCCCATATCAGAAAATGTCATTCTACTGAATTATAACCATTCGGGAATAAATCTTACAATGAACACCCATAAGGAAATAGATTTTCGTAATAAGGGTTTATAACCTTTTATCCAATTCTATGATTGAAAGCATGATACTCTTCTGCTCGACTCTCATGGCCATGGGGCTTTTTTCCTGCGTGGACCTGCACTTTTCTATCAACGAAGATTCTATTGAATTTGAAGAAGAGGATGAAGAACCTGAAATGTGATATATTACTTCAAATTTACCTGTTCTCTATGAGAAGCTGCCAATGCAATTTCTTCAAATAATTGATTCAGCTTTTGCTCTGTCAATGGCTTATTAAGAAAATACTTCACACCATACTCTCTGCACTTGTTTATCACCTTCTCATCCTGTGAGTTGGTAAGCATTACAATCACTACTTTGTCTTTATTCAGATAAGTCAATCCCTGATAAATGTCCAGAAAAGTAAGGCCATCCATAACAGGCATGTTCAAATCCAGAAATATTAACTCCGGACATGTGTTAAAGTCAGGATCGTAATTTACTATAAACTTCAGGGCTTCTTCCCCATTTTCAACCGTGTAGATCCCGTTAGCGATGCTAAACTTTTCAAGTAATCTTTTGCTGAGATGATTGGTAATCGAATCGTCGTCGATCAATAAGGTGCTGTTAAACTTTTCCATTCTAATAAAAAAACCTGCTATATATAATCGGTTTACTACCTAAATTGTTATAAATTTCGATTTTGTTATTGATTTTTAATCAGTTAGCAAAACACTAGAAATCCAAAAATAGTTTACGGTATTTACTTCGCGAAGTTTAATTTAAAAAATCGGATGTAATATTATTAATAATTATCTGAAATTCTGATCATCCACATAGGTAAGCTCCTCATTCTATCACCTGGGAAAGGGTATAAACTTCCCATATCCTTTTAGTTCAAGCACTGTTTCAGCTGGTTTTCATCACTATCATTACACCGTCCTGACTCAATAAGAAACTCAATCATTTGTGACAAATACTCTTTATCAATTGAATATTCACTGGCTTTACATGCATTTTTGACTATATGCTGAACATCTTCCTGCAGGTGGTCACTCATTCCGAGAAAGGCTGGAAGGTGATGTTCAATACTGAATCGAAGATAGCGTATCTCAATGTTTTCCGGATCCTTCCGCACGGCTTCTTCAAACATTCGGAGGCTACGCTTTACATAAGCCACTTTCCTTGTAACAAAGAAGGCATGTTTACCCAACAGCGCTTCGGCTGCTGCTCTGTAAGCCTGTAAAATCCCGGTCTGGTTATCATTATTACTCAGCCTCTCATGAAACTTATCCGCTTTTTTCTTATCCTCTGCCGCTTCCACGTATTCTTTCCGGATATCCTGCAGGCTAAGTTGTCCGTTAGCTATAAGCGAAGCCAATGATAACAATAATATAAACCAAAGTTTTTTCAGCATTTGACAGTTGTTAAATACAGGCTGTTAGAAGCAGTAAAATACTTTCTTCTCTTAGCCTCTACATAACCCACTACAAAAAACTTTGTTTATAATCCCCTAATCAATCAACTCTTTGTCGTCTTCCTTCTCCTGTAAACTCAAATGATCACTCTTATAATTGTATTTAACAAAATTGCACCATTGACAGTCTTCTTCTCCACACCCTTTGTTAAATTCCAGATTCATGATCTTGTTATAAGTGTCCTTTATCTGTTGCTTTACCAGATCTATATCTTCTGGCTTTACATATACCTTCACTTTCGTGAACTCTTTATTATTCCCTTTCTCAACAAAATCAATTTCTCCCGAAACCATTGTGTACTTCTTGCGCTTGTCACTATCCAGAAGTATTTTATAAAACACTATTTGCCTCCAGTAGTCACCACCATTCGGATCTTTCTCACTGGGAGGGTTTAGTTTCTTTTTGCCATTTTCAGGCTTTCCTGTTTTGTAATCAACAACATTTACTGAATTATTGTCAAACTCAATCTTATCCAAAGCTCCGGTAATAGGCACCCCTTCTACCTCTGTATTTACCACTCTGTATTCCGTCAGCACTGTTTTATTCCATGTGTTCACATAATGATCGTAATACTCAGGCAATAGCTTTCCTGCATACTCTAACCTGCGTTCAAACTCCTTCTCTGTAAAATGCGAATGATGGTTATTCATCCCTCTCAGAAAGTAGGTATAAAAAGTTTCTTTATCAGGAAAAGTCTTATCTGCAGAACGAGTCATCGTAAGGAAAAGCTGATGAAGGGCATAGTGTATGGCATTACCAAAACCCATGCTCTCACTTCTTGCAGTAGGCACTTTAATGATATTTTCGAAGTAGAAACTAAGCGGACATCTCAAGAACTTATTCAGGTGAGTTACACTCATCTTATAATTCTTAATAACATCCTTAATATATTCTTCATTTATCAACTCGATCTCCGGCGCGGCACTATCCATCATTATACCTGCCTGAAACTCTATTATCTCCTCCTCACTCAGACTCACTCTTTCCACTACCAATGGCATTTTCTCCAGCACTTCCGCTACAAACCGCGACATCTCCTGCTCTTTATCACTATTTTCACGTGCGGCATAAGTAATAAAAAGTTGTTCCTTGGCCCGCGTTACACCGACATAAAACAACCTTCTTTCTTCTTCTGTCTTATCTTCCGTATCTACCTCCGTTAATGTATCCGGTATTTTATAGGTCCTGGACCTTCCTGCCTGCTTTTCCCAATACTTCGCTGCAGCTGCTATAAGAAACACATGTTTATACTCAAGCCCTTTGGATGAGTGCGCCGTTACAAAATTCACCCCCTTCTCATTATGCACCACTTTATTCAAAAACATGGGGATATTATTCTTTTGCATTTGACTGATCATCTCAAGAAACTCCCGCAAAGTGAGCGACGAACGCTTGGCAGATTCATCTTTAATAAAATCAAAAAAGGTAGTCAACACCTGCATTAACCATACTTTGTCAGGAGATGTCATTACATAAGAAAGTATACCACCTTTAGTAATTATCTTTTCAAACAATACTTGTAAGGTCAGATTAGGCAGTTCTTTGATCCAATAAGTTAAATTGCCTTCCAGTTCAGAAATGGCCCTTGCACTTTCCAAATGCAACTGAAACATTCTTTCCCTGCTTCCTATCAGTTCTCGTATAGACCGTTTTCTTCCTTCTTCCACTACATTACATGCCTTCACGATTACAGCCACATCCCGTACACTTACTTTAAAGAAAGGGTAGTGCATGATCTCGTACAGCAAATATTCTGCGCTATCCGGCTTATCATACTCTTCCTGTATATAAGTAAGAAGCTTTATAAGGGACTGGATAAACGGCAAATCAAGAATGTTTACCTTTTGTCGGATGTTAAGAGGTATGTTTTTCCTTTCAAGTGTCTTTACAATATTTTCTACTATCCGGTGATTTCGATAGATTACAGCCACCTCACTAAGATCCTCACCAGCATTGTATAGTTTCTCAATTTCCTTTACAATTCCGGCTTCTTCGTGAAGGGTATTATAATATTCTATAATGCGCGGAAATACCTGCGAGTTTATAAGCTCCGGATTTTTGGATTGTAGATTCTTATCCAGGCCTTGTATCTTATTGACTAATCTTTCTTCGTTGTTTTCGATTATTGATTTTGAAAGATCAAGTATATGCTGGGTAGAACGATAATTTTCTGACATCACAATTACCTTCACTTCTTCAGCAAAGCGATGGTGAAAGTCAAGTATGTTTTTCACGTTAGCTCCCTGAAACCGGTAAATAGACTGGTCATCGTCTCCTACCACAAACACATTTGGCTTATCCCAATAAGATGTAAGGAGGTTTAATATTTCATTTTGCGCTCCGTTGGTATCCTGATATTCATCCACCAAAAAATAGAGATACTTTTCCTGATACTGCAACAAGAGGTCATTATTTTCACTGAAGGCTTTCAGCACCCATAAGATCATATCGTTGTAGTCGTACCGGCGAATCTCGCGCATGCGCTGAACATAATTCGGATATTCAAAAGCCGCTGCACGCAACAACTCCACTTTATCTTTTTCCAGATCAAACAACCGCTGATTTAAATCACCTGCTTTAATTCCTTTCGATGCATTGGCTCTTTTATAAGTAAATCCATCCCTGTCAGGAAGGCTTTCAAGATATTCATCTATTTTCCGGGAAATAAACTCTGGCGACCAGCCCTCACGCTTCATCAGGTCAAATAATATTTTGAGCCTGTCTACTTCAAAATAAACTTCTCCGGAATACCTTTTCAAAGGGTGATCCGGTGGGAATGAATCTATAAGGCTTTGATACACCTGCACCAGCTCCAGTTCCGAAACCGGCTGTAGTTCTCTTATTCCAAAATAGTCAAGATTGTCCTGAATTACCTGGTTACAAAAAGCATGAAAAGTATAAATATGGACGCGATAAGCATCCGGGCCTATGAACTTCAGCAGGCGCTTTCTCATAGCAATGGTTCCTGCATCGGTATAAGTAAGGCAAAGAATATTATCCGGAGAGGCTTGAGTCTCAGGGGAACTTAATATTTTACCAATTCGTGCAGAAAGGATTTGAGTTTTACCTGTTCCTGGCCCGGCAATAACCAGTACCGGCCCTTCAATGTGGGTAACTGCCTCCATTTGAGCAGGATTTAGTTTCTTAAGTTCCTGTTCAAAAGATTCCTGATAAGACGATTTTAAAGCCATAATCTAAAGTTAAAAAAATTAACACAGGATCGGAATGAAAGGCATATAAGAAAAAAGCCGGCTTATTTTGCCGGCTTTCCATTCTCTATATTTTCAGTATATTAAAAATACTTGTATCGCTCATCTTCGATTTCAGCCTTTTCTTTTATTGCCTGATCCATGTAGTAATCTACCGCTCCGGCTCTTAACTGATTGATACTATTTTTATTTTGGCTGTAATCGGCAATAGGGGTAGCAGGCGTTTTATTTACTACTTTTAAAACTACCACGCTATTCTCTCCTGCAAATGGTTCTGTTTGTTTTCCAACTTCCAATCCAAATGCTTTTCCTGTAGCTATCGGATCGTATCCAACTCCCTGAATGGAAGAAGAAGACAAGACCACATTAGCAGCAGTACCTACACTGGCAGAAGGGCCATAAGTAGAAGCCATTTTATCCAGGTCATCTGTATTTGCCGATTTCAACTTCTCAATGATCTGGGCGGCTTTTAATTCATTCTTCACTTTTATTGTTACTTCATCCTTCACATCTTCAAGTTTTGCAACGCCCTCTTTTCTTATACCGGTCAAAATAGCCACCACATACTGATCGTCGGTAACAAATACAGGTGAAACATCTCCGAGCTCAGCCTCTGTATATGCCCAACGTACTATTTCTCTTGCGTTAGATACGGCACTTATGCTACGATCTGTTTTTTGCGCATTTGTTTGAGAATACTTAATCAGGCCACTCTCTTTTAAAGCTTTATTGAAAGAGGCAGTATCTGCAACTTGTGATCTGAACTGGTCTGCTTTGCTGTATATCTGATCTTTTGTTTGCTCTGAAGGAAGTATTTCTCTCTCTACAATAGCCACCTTTAACATTTTATTGGTTTTCACACCGGTTACTTTCACGATATGATATCCAAAATCAGTTTTTACCAAATTAGGCAACAACCCTGGCTTAGTAGCACCAAATACCGCGCTTTCAAATGGTTTAACCATTGCCCCTTCACTGAACCATCCCAAATCTCCTCCTCTGGAAGCAGTACCATCTGTTCCATGCTCTCTGGCCATTTCTTCGAAACTTGCACCTCTTTTAATTTCAGCAAGTATTTTCTCTGCTTCTGTCTTGTCATCATTGCTAAACAAAATATGGCTTGCTTTAGCTGAATACGTAGAGTCGGTTTTAGAACCTATAACTTTATATAGTAAGTACTTGCCATTTTCAAGGTAAGGGCCATACACTACATTTTCCTGAAGGTCATCTATTTCCTTCAACTTTTCAGGAAGAGCCGCCATATCTTTAAACTCGGGATAAGCAGGATTATCTGAGTTCAACTTCACAAATGAAGAATCATCCTGAGATTGTTTGAACTCCTCTGCAAGCCTGGCAATTTCTTCTTGTGCCTGAAGGCTGTCTTCAGCAGTAGGCTGTACTCTAAAAATCACATAATCAAAAGACCTTCCGTCTTCTACCTTATATTTATCTTTGTTTTTGTTGATGTAACTCTTAAGCTGCTCGTTGGTTACATTAATGGCAGAATCAGGAACGGTATAGTAAGGAATATTTAAATACTTAAGTTCAACCTTATCATTTTGAGCTGCATAATCGTTTTCAGCTTCGGCATTGGTAGTATATACAGACAATTTCATAAGGTTTGAATACTTCTCTTTCAATCTTACCTGAGGAAGATTCATCTCCATTATTGCCCATCTTTGTCTGTTAACAGGGTCTACGTTGTCAAAATTACTTAGGAAATTAACAATAATGCTTTTATCAAACTCTTGTCCTTCCTGAAATCCGAACGCTCTTTTTATTTCCGGATGCACAAAGGTACCCTGTACCATGTCTACCAATTCTTCTTCGGTAACGGCAAGTCCCAGTTTATCAAATTCATCTTTGTAAGCGATTTTGTATATCAGTTCATTCCAGGCCATTTCCTGAATGCTGTATCTTTCATTCTCGCCAATGCTTTGGTCGTATTGAATCTGATATTCAAACTCCTTTTGCTGAAGCATATTCTGATATTCCTGCTGAGAAATATCTACTCCTGCAATTTCGCCTACCTCATTGTTTTGACTGTTAAAGAATGAATTCGGCCCCATTAATTCACCTCCTACGATGAACAGGATAAGGCCCACCGCGATGACGCCTACTACTAAACCGGATTTTTCGTTAATCTTGTTGATTATTGCCATTTTTCCTAAATTATAAAGATCGCAAAATAATTATATAAAAGCGTAAAAACAAAATGTTTATCGGACCTCTATTTTATTTTATTTTTAAATTTATTTTTTCTCTTATTTGTTCCTGTGTCTTGATTTAATTCCTGATTCTTTTGTTCCTGAATACGCTTATTTCTTCTGATCTGGAAAATCATTAAAAAAACAAGCATAAGCATCAAAAAAAAGTATCCTTCCGTAAATCCGACTGTCCACACCTGATGTAACCCGATGAACATACAGGCAATCGCCAATGAAACAAGAACAGTATCTATCATTTTTATTTACTTTCTGAAATAGTAAAGACTCCTACCGGATTCAAAATTTTATAACTCGAAAAATCTTCCGAAGCTACCAGCCCCTTACCTGTTAAAATTTCTTCAGGAGTCTGAATAGTTACAAAAGTAGTAGTGTCATTATAAATTTTTTGAATTTTCGGATCCCAGTTCAACAGCTCGGTCTTCAACTTTTCCTGTTTTACAGGGTTCACAATTTCCACATTTCCGGTTACCGTATACAAATTCGTTTCTTTCACAAATTTCCCTGTATTGGCCGTCAATGTCGACGAAGGATCTCCCTGTTCATCATAAAACTGCAAAAACACCCCGTTAGGGAATTCACGATCGCCATTTTGCAGTTCAATTTGTCGCGCAGCCTTTAAGCTTACCCGTACGATGGCAGAGTCACTGTAAAGTGTCTCTACATTATCCACCACCATGGCGGGCCCGTCATAAGGTTTCATTTCTTCTATGGATTTTGTTTCTTTCATACACGACATCAGAAGAAACAAAATGCCAGAAAAGAGTAATACTATTATTGAATTCTTCTTCTTGCGAACCATTTATCATTTATCGTAGCACTGATATAGGCCTTCAGATACTGATCTTTAATCAAACCATTCTGAAAGGTACCTCTTTGTCCAAAAACCAATGCCAGATTAATCTTGGGAAGAATCGGGCTTGACCTGAACTCTCCAAATGGAAGGGAGGTACCTAGCGTAAAAGCAATATCATTTAGCTGCTTTCCATTAAGAAAAATCGGAGTTTTGGCATACATAACCCCGACTCTGTACAATTTAGTTCCTGCTTGTTTATTCTTCCCATAAATTTCAGCTCCTACATTTATGGCATAGCTGTCTTTCAAGGTATCGGAGATACCGGGAGAAGAAAATTGAGACCAGTTGCTAAAGGAGAAATCTGCACCTACGGAAATTCGGGAAACGCTTTCAAAATTAAAGCCCACCCGGTAGGTTCCCGGCAACTTGGCTTTTCCCCTGCTGTCTACTATCACCGAATCAAAAGTGGATAGCCCTCCGGGAAGCTGAGTAAGCAAAGTCAACTCACGATCGGCATTCACGCCGGTATAGAATTGGTAAGTAAATCCCGCAGAGTAAACAAAAGTCTTACCTCTTATGGAATCGAGCAATTGAGCTTTCCTGAACGAAACTCCGGGCTTAAACCCAAACCCTTTATAAGCCAGACGATCCCGGACTCCTGTCTCTTCCGTAGAAATTACACTTGCAAACGACTCATTGGTAATATTTCCAAAAAGATACGATGCTTCTAATCCAACAGAAATATTTCGTGTTATCCCTACGCCATTAGAAATCACCGCCTGATAAAGCCCTCCCGAACCAGTATATGTGTTCCTGACAGTAGCACCGGAAGAGGTAGAGTCCTGAATTATAAATGTATGGCTCAGGCTATGATCTACCGATGAAAAAGGCATTAGCCCCGCTGAAATAGCCCAGGTTTTGTTAACCGGAAAGGCTAAAGCCAAATAGTTGATATTTGCCCCCACATCTGTTTCTGAAGATGCCTTTGTCGATAACCTTCGTGCTATTCCAATAAATCCTACCTCATATTTTACTGTCGAATCTTGCCATACATCACGATAGTTTGCCAGCAAAGCAGGGTTTATAAGATTTATAAAATGAGGATTTCTTGATGCCACGCCGATTCCTCCCATACCGATATTTCTTGTCAACCCATTGGAGGTTTGCAGATCCCCGATACCAATTCTTGAGTAGGGAGAATTCACATTCGTTTGTCCCAAAGCTTGTTCAACTATAAAAATAGAAACGACAAAAAATGTGTATTTTAAATATTTAAGCATCAACGTCTTTTATATATTGTATTCTAATATCCTGTTTAAACCTTTCAAAACCAGGTCCGGCACCACAAAGATGGGTTCTTTTATTTTAGTTTCAAAAAAAGTTGCATCACCTCCTGTGACTAAAATTTTGATTTCCGGAAATTCTGTTCTGTATCGGGCAATAATCCCTTCCACCTCTGCCACTACTCCATTGACCACTCCACTTATTATAGACTCTCTGGTATTCCCCCCGATCAGGCTACTTTTTTCGTCCATTTCTACCAACGGCAATCGGGCAGTAAAAGTATTTAATGCCTTAAATCTCATTTTCACTCCCGGTGAAATTGCCCCACCAAAATAGTGCGATTGGGCATTCACAAAGTTGTAAGTAATACAGGTACCTGCATCAATGACCAAACAGGGTAAATCAGGAAATAACATTTTAGCTGCCACTGCACCTGCAATCCTGTCTGTACCCAATGTCTCAGGAGTTTTATAAAGTATCTGAATGGGCATGGGAAGAGTGTACCGCATGACCAACATTTTTTTTACAGAAGGAAACTGAAACCGATCGGGATTTAAATCACTTACGGATGAAATAAGTAAATTTTCCGGTGCTGTTTTTTTTATTAACTCCAGGAGTTGGGAAAGAGGAATTTGTCTGTACACCTCCTGTAATTGGCCGTCTGCGAACAATCCTGCTTTAACATTCGTATTTCCTGAGTCAACAATCAGATTCATCGGCAAAATTTAAGGGTAGTTTGCGAAAAAAAAAATTCCAAACACTAAATTCCCAGCACCAAAATGGAATTTTGATATAACCAACATTAAAATGTAGAGGTTATTATTGAATCTTGACAATTTAATTTATTTAAAAGTATATAGACAAAGAAAAATGCCTGGTTGTTTAAACTGGAATTTGTTGTATTAGGATTTTAACTAAATGATATGAATAAAATAAAAGCAATAGGCATCATGTCAGGCACCTCACTGGATGGGCTGGATATCGCTTTTTGTGAGTTTTCCGAAACACAAGAAGGCAAGTGGCAATTTGCCATTGTTAAAGCCGAAACAATAGAATATGAGGCCAGCCAAAAAGCTTCATTGGCGGATTTGATGACATCTTCCGGCATTCAGCTTACTCAGGCAGACTTCGAATTTGGCCGGTTCATTGGCAATGAAGTAAAAGCCTTTTGCAACAGATATAATCTTACTCCTGACTTTGTAGCCTCTCATGGCCATACCATATTTCATCAGCCGGCATCCGGATTTACACTTCAGATTGGTTCAGGAGCGGGCATCTATGCTGCTTGTGGCTTTCCTGTAATAGCTGATTTCAGATCTGTAGACGTAGCTTTGGGAGGACAGGGCGCTCCGTTGGTACCTATTGGGGATAAACTTTTATTTTCAGATTATGAATTTTGCTTAAATCTGGGCGGGATTGCCAATATCTCTTATGATGATCCTTCCGGAGCCAGAATAGCTTATGATATATGTCCGGTTAACATTGTAATGAATTATTATGCCAAGAAACTAGGACAAGAGTATGACAAAGACGGTATTTTAGCCGGCAAAGGAAAGGTAAATCAGGAATTATTAGCACAAATAAACCGGCTCCCCTTCTATTCCCAACCAGGTCCAAAATCTCTCGGCAAAGAGTGGATCGACGAAGTAGTATTTCCATTATTGGCCCAAAGCCAGGAATCTGAAGAAAATATTTTGGCTACTTTTAGCCAGCACATTGCTGAAAAGATTGCAGAAACAGTAAATACTGCGTTAAATAAAAAACCGCTGTCAAAATCAAAACTTCTGGCTACCGGAGGGGGTGCCTTCAACAAACATTTGATCGAAAACCTTCAAAAAGAACTACCTTCCGTTGAAGTGGTAGTTGCTCCTTCGGAAATCGTCATGTTCAAAGAAGCATTAATCTTTGCGTTTTTAGGAGTATTAAGGATGAAAAATAAAGCAAACTGCCTGAAATCGGTCACCGGCGCATCAACAGATAACATAGGCGGATGCCTGTATGGCCCGCTTCCAAAGTTTAATTAAAGATAAATTGAATTAATTTCTGTGTCTGCTGCGGATTCGAATCTTCGCCTTGTTCTCTTCTCCGTTAATCAGGCGAATGATGTTTTTCTGATGAGTCAGAATAACCACGGAAAATATAGCAAATCCGAATATTACCACCAACGGTTCTTCCGGATTAAAGCGAGGCAACATCAAAAGAATCGGGAAAGCCAAAGCTGCCATCATTGACCCAAGAGAAACATATTTGGAAAGAAGTAATACAATACAAAAGATCAGGAAACACACCAACGCTGCTTCTATGTGAATGGAAAGAACCATTCCTAAAAGTGTAGCAATTCCTTTTCCTCCTCTAAATCCTACATAAATCGGGAAAATGTGTCCGATTACTGCAGAAATTCCAAACACCAGTTTATATACCACCAGGTATTCCGGATCAATTAAACTGGTATAGAC
>DATCKK010000501.1:0-19300 GCA_036562325.1 Cytophagaceae bacterium
GGCCGGTAGAGGTACGGATATTAAGCTTACTCCGGAATCCAGAGCAGCAGGTGGACTTGCCATTATCGGTACAGAAAGACACGAATCCAGACGTGTTGACAGGCAGCTAAGAGGGCGTTCCGGCCGTCAGGGTGATCCGGGAACTTCTCAGTTCTTTGTCAGTCTGGAAGACAACCTCATGCGTTTATTTGGATCGGATCGAATAGCCAGATTAATGGACAGAATGGGATTAGAAGAAGGTGAAGTTATTCAGCATTCCATGATCACCAAATCCATTGAAAGAGCGCAGAAGAAAGTAGAAGAAAACAACTTCTCTACGAGAAAACGATTGCTTGAGTACGATGACGTCATGAACTCCCAAAGAGAGGTAATATACAAAAGGAGAAGAAATGCGTTATTCGGAGAAAGGCTTCAACTGGATATATTAGGTATATTATTAGATACCTGCGAAGAGATTGTTACCAATACTCAATCTGCCGGCAACTACGACAACTTCAAACTCTCATTCATTTCAACCTTAGGATTTAATCCGGATGTAACAGAAGAAGAGTTCCTCAATACCAAGCCGGTCATCCTTGCTGAAAAACTTTACGATCAGGCATTAAAGCATTACAATGAACGAAACAAACAACTGATCGCAAAAACAGCTCCGGTATTTAATGAAATTTATGCTACCAGAGGTGCTACTGTGGAAAATGTATTGGTTCCTTTCACCGATGGAAAACGCCAAATTGGAATCACTGTTGACCTTAAAAAAGTGATTCAACCTAATTCAGGAGAGTTAATCCGCGGACTTGAAAAATATACTTCTCTTGCATTTATAGACACCGCATGGAAAGAGCATCTGCGAGAAATGGATGACCTTAAACAGTCGGTACAAAATGCAGTATTTGAACAAAAAGACCCTCTGTTGATCTATAAATTTGAGGCGTTTGAATTATTCAAGAAGTTTATTGCCAAAGTAAATGAAGACACTATCTCTTTCCTTTTCAAAGCAGACATTCCGGTTCAGAATCAAACTGATGTAAAGGAAGCGAGAGAGATCAGACAAAAACAGGCATTAAATGAGAAGAAAGAAGAAGCGAAGTCTGTTATTTCAGGCAATGCCCCTCATCTGCCTCCTACCAGCCGTCCTGTTGAAAAACCGGCTCCTATAAAGTCACAAAAGATTGCTAACAGAAACGACAGAGTGTCCGTGCAATATATGGATGGAAGCATCAAAAAAGATGTAAAGTACAAAACCGTTGAAGACGATATCAACAATAACAAATGTGTTATTATCGAAAGTTAAATATGAATAGACCTTTTAAACTTTCTGCAGGCATTCTCCTGACAGTTGTAATGATATTTACATCCTGTGCTTCCAGCACTTCACAAAAAGCCCATAAAGGCAATCCTTCTTCTAAATTTCAGGACGATTTGACTTCTTACAGGCCACGTCCTTTCAAAACAGAAGAGGATACAGTAAAAACAACGGAAGTAAATACAGAGGTTGTAAAACCTCAAAACGACATTACAGCTAAATTAGATGCCCGACTGGACTCAATAGCCGAATTAAACAAAAAGACGACTACCACTCAGGGATTCCGAATTTTGGTTTACTCAGGCAATAGTAGCGAAGAGGCCAGCAAAACGAAAGTGAAGGTCTACGATCTTTTACCGGATGTCAATGTCTATTCCATATATAAACAACCCAGCTTCCGCGTAAAAGTAGGTGATTATCCTCAACGGCTTCAGGCATACAATGCACTGAGTCTTCTCAGGGATGCCTTTCCCAATGCCATGATTGTGCCTGACGAAATTAACATAGTAAAATAATTTATTATCCGATACAGTAATGAGTTTATCCGAAAAAGTAAAGGAACTGGCCGAAAAGTATGCCTCCGAAGTAGTAGAAGACCGCAGATACCTTCACAGCCATCCTGAACTTTCCTTTGAAGAATATAATACCTCTGCCTATGTTGCCGGGAAGCTAAAGAGCTTAGGAATTGAAACCTGTGAAGGGGTAGCAACAACAGGAGTAGTAGGTATTATCAAAGGTAAAAACCCGGATAAAAAAGTAGTTGCCCTGAGAGCTGACATGGACGCCCTTCCTATTCAGGAAGCCAATGATGTTCCCTACAAATCAAAAGTAGACGGGGTAATGCATGCTTGCGGGCACGATGTACATACTTCTTCCCTTCTCGGTTCAGCAAGAATACTAAACGAAATAAAGGACCAATTTGAGGGCACCATAAAACTAATCTTTCAGCCCGGAGAAGAAAAAATACCAGGCGGGGCCTCATTGATGATTAAGGCAGGTGCCTTGGAAAATCCTAAACCGGCTAACATACTGGGCCAACATGTAATGCCCCTGCTTCCAGCCGGAACAGTAGGATTTCGTGAAGGCATGTACATGGCCAGCGCAGATGAAATTTACATTACTGTAAAAGGGAAGGGAGGCCACGCTGCCATGCCAGACAAGCTGGTAGATCCTATTGTAGTGGCTTCTCACATTATTATTGCCCTACAACAAATCATTAGCCGAAACTGTGACCCCAAAACTCCGGCGGTACTTTCCTTTGGAAAGTTTATTGCTAATGGGGCTACAAATGTGATTCCCAACGAAGTAAAAATCGAAGGAACTTTCCGTACCCTGAATGAAGCATGGAGAAAGGATGCTAAAATCAGAATGAAAAAAATGGCCGAAGGAATCGCTGCAGGTATGGGTGCAGAAGTCGAATTTACAATCCTTGACGGATATCCTTACCTGAAAAATGCTCCGGAATTAACCAGAAGGATGAAGAAAGCAGCTGTAGAATATTTGGGAGAAGACAAAGTGGTAGACCTGGACCTTTGGATGGCCGCAGAAGATTTTGCCTATTATTCTCAAATAATGGACTCCTGTTTCTACCGGTTAGGAATCAGAAATGAAGCAAAAGGCATTACATCAGGTGTACATACTCCTACTTTTGACATCGATGAGTCTGCACTTGAAACCGGTTCCGGTTTGATGGCCTGGCTTGCCATCGAAGAGTTGAGAAGCTAAACGACTTACCAGAAAGAAATATACCTCAAAGTAACAAGCTACCCAGATTATTACGAAAAAATCTTTTTCAAACATTTTTTCGTAATAATCCTTTTAATTCAAACTAGCTTGGATATGTACCGATTATTAATCCTGATTATCTTATTTATCTCCATTACTCCTTTTACCGGTAATGCTCAGTATGAAAAAATAGTTAAATCAGATTCTTCAAGAGTATTTACAACAGAAGAAAAGGAGTTTATCAATAACCTGTCTAAGTCCTGGCAAGGGCCCATACCTGGAAGAAAGAATCTTTATGAGGTGATTACTTTTGACCAGAATAAAAATTTTGAAACTAAAATTTACAAAAGCGGGAATCAGGATAAACTAATCAGCACACGACAGGGAAAATATTATTTGTTGTACAACAACTTTATCGTACTTTATTACCAAACAGAAAACTACTACAGAACCGCCAAAGTACGACGTCTCACTGACAACAACCTTCAACTCAACATTCAAATGGACTGTAGTGGTGAACTACGGCTAAAGCTGAAAAAAATCTGACATATTTGATTAATAAACTTATAGCTACAAGTGTATAACTTGTAACTATAAGTCAGATATCTATATTAGAATACAAAACCCAGGCGCACCCCTGTAATTACGCTCGGCGCGAATTGAATGGTTCTGCCACTTTCAACAGAAGTGGTCGTTGTTGCTCCGGCAGTGGTAAACTCTACTTCTCCATCCTTTTCATTGGTGTAAAGAAATCCCCATCCGAACTCACCTCCCAAATACACATTTTTCACAAAATAAAAGTCTGCTCCTGCAACAAGTCTTAAACCTACACCAAACCCGGGAGTTGGATCAGATGTACCAAACTGGGTATTAAAAAAACTAAAACCTGAGTTTCTTAAAGTATAAGAAGTACCAGAAGCAAAATCTCCTGACAGGTCAACATTTTCACCTTCTTCTCTTGTACTGGCATTAGAAACTAATATATCTGCCCCCACATAAGGAGAAAGCCTTTTGGTTCCGTCAAAGTGCTTCTCTATTCCAAGGTTCAATACCGTTTGGCTAAATTTCCCGACCACTTCACCAACGTTGGTAGTACCTACTTCCGGCACAAGATCTTTCTCCGAATATCTGGATATATTAAAACCAATTCGAATAGCCAGTTCATCGGACAAGAAATATCGGATTTTTAATTGTCCTCCTGAACCTAAATTAGAAGCATTGTTTAAGCCTAGTGCAGAATTTAAAATACCACCCGTTAAAGAAAATTCACCTGTTACATCCCCGGAACTTGCTTTGAATGCGTCATCTCCTTCGTCTTGTGCATTAGAAATTAAAGATGCAAATACCAATGATGCTGCAATAAATATTTTTTTCATAGTCAATTGATTTTAGTTAAACTATTATTTAGGTTATTGAATCCGTAATTTGAAGGATGAGAAATTAAAATGCAATAGGAAAAACAACATAACATGCTCTATATCAATTATTTTAAACATTTTTCCCAGAAATGAGTTATAGGGCGGAAAATAAAAAACGAGTATTAAGGGGGATGATAAGACTGTTCCGATATTAAAAAAAGGGGCTTTAATTGGGCAATTATTGGTTTTATTCAGGAGGATGAAACTACCTGAATAAAACCAATAAAAATTAAATCATAAAATACTTTTTCTACTTTGACTCCAGGAGTTTTTTCAGATCAAACAATTCATCTCTAAGTCGCGCTGCTTCTAAAAAGTCCATATCTTTAGCAGCCTTTTCCATTTGTTTTTGAGTTTTAGCCACTAGTTTTTCCAGCTGGTCTTTAGACATATATTGTACCACAGGATCTGCTGCAACAGAGGCCTGTTCTTCGGGGAAATAATAAGTTTTGGCTTCTTTTTTAGAATCTGCAACCTTCGTTTGCTCCAGAATCTGTTCTTTCGATTTCAAAACTGTTTTAGGAACAATTCCGTGTTTTCGGTTATATTCTTCCTGTATACGTCTCCTTCTGTTGGTTTCTTCAATAGCCCGTTGCATGGAGTCTGTAATCTTGTCTGCATACATAATTACTTTACCACGTTCGTTTCTCGCCGCCCGCCCTATCGTCTGAACCAATGACCTCTCATTTCTTAAAAAGCCTTCTTTATCGGCATCCATAATGGCTACCAAAGACACCTCCGGCAAATCAAGCCCCTCCCTTAGCAGGTTTACTCCCACTAATACATCGAACAAACCCAAGCGTAATTCACGAAGTATTTCAACTCTGTCAAGCGTCTTAACCTCCGAATGAATATACCTCGTTTTTATATTTAATCGATCCAGATATTTTGTTAACTCCTCGGCCATTCGCTTTGTCAATGTGGTAACCAAAACGCGGTCTTTCATTTTGATACGTTCATTGATCTCTTCCAACAAATCATCTATCTGATGCAAGGTAGGACGAACATCTATCAGAGGATCCAACAATCCTGTAGGACGAATGATTTGCTCTACAACTACCCCTTCTGTTCTTCTAAGTTCATACTCCGCCGGCGTCGCACTTACAAAAATCACCTGCCGGATCATTTCTTCAAACTCATTAAATGTCAGCGGACGGTTATCCAATGCAGAAGGCAGGCGAAATCCATAATCTACCAGGCTTACTTTTCTGGAACGGTCTCCACCCCACATAGCGCGTACCTGAGGTACCGTTACGTGGCTTTCATCGATCACCATCAGATAATCATCAGGAAAATAATCCAACAGACAGAATGGCCTTGCTCCAGGCTTTCTCCTGTCAAAATATCGTGAATAGTTTTCTATCCCTGAACAATATCCGATCTCTCTCATCATCTCTATATCAAACTCCGTTCGTTCTTTGATCCGCTTTGCCTCCTGGAACTTACCTTCATGCTCAAACAACTTGATTTGTTCAACAAGATCATCCTGAATCTCCCGAATAGCCTGATTCAACAATTCTTTTCCGGTAACAAACAGGTTGGCAGGATAAATAGTAACAAACTTTTCTTCACTCAACTTCTTTCCCGTATGTGGATCTATTTGATGAATGGACTCTATTTCGTCTCCCCACAAATAGATTCTATAAGCAAAATCTGCATAAGCCGGGAATATATCAACGGTATCTCCGGTAACACGAAAAGTCCCGCGTTTAAATTCTGCTGTGGTCCGGTTATATAATATTTCCACAAAGGAGTATAGAAGCCGGTTTCTCGGAATAACATCTCCCTGGGTAAGGCGAACAATATTTTTCCCAAACTCCTCAGGATTCCCGATACCGTAGATACAAGATATAGATGCGACAACAATTATATCTCTCCTACCAGACATTAGAGAGGAAGTAGCATGAAGCCTTAGCTTTTCTATTTCTTCATTAATAGAAAGGTCTTTTTCGATGTAAAGATTGGTAGCAGGAATATAGGCCTCTGGCTGGTAGTAGTCGTAATATGATATGAAGTACTCAACCAGATTGTCCGGAAAAAACTGTTTAAACTCGCCATAAAGCTGTGCAGCCAGTGTTTTATTATGACTCAATACCAATGTTGGTTTCTGCAACTGAGCAATGGTATTTGCTATAGTAAAAGTTTTTCCTGACCCGGTGACTCCTAATAAAGTCTGAGCAGGTTCACCCCTTCTCACTCCCTCTACCAATTGCTTAATAGCTTTTGGCTGGTCTCCGGTTGGTTCGTATTTAGAGTTTATTTTAAAATGCACGATGATAATTATGAATTATGAATCTGGAATTATGAATGGCAGCCTCGATTTCATCGAGGAATTGAATTTATTTAAATTTTAAAAAATTATTCAAAATTCAAAGCAGACATTCAAAATTCCGCCTTATCTGTCCAGATTTCCCACGCTTTTTCAGCCTGAAGATACAACATTTCGAGTCCGTGTTTGGTTCTGGCACCACGCTCCGCCCCTTTTTTCATAAACAAGGTCTCTTCCGGGTTGTATACCAAATCAAAAAGATAATGATTACCTGTCAGGCATTCATAAGGAATATCCGGACAGGTATCCACTTTGGGATACATACCTAAGGGTGTGGTATTGATAATAAGTTGATGAGAAGTAATAATTTCAGAAGTGATGTCCTGGTAGGAAATGGTTTCTTTGCCTTCTTTACTTCCTTTATTTCTGGAAACAATAAGGTAATCTATATTTAGGTCTTCCAGTGCAGCAAATACTGCTTTGGCGGCACCTCCAGTCCCCAACACCAATGCTTTCAGTGATGTACTGGGAATAAAATTCAAGAGAGATTGGCGAAAGCCAAAAAAGTCGGAGTTGTATCCGGTAAGTTTTCCGCCCTCTCCCACTTTTATAACATTGACCGCCTTGATTTTTTTTACAGAATCGTGTACCTCGTCGAGATACGGAATCACCGCTTCTTTATGAGGAATTGTTACATTCAATCCACAAAGAGAAGGGTTGTTTTTTAAAACTTCGGTTACCTCACCGGCTTCCTTTATCTCAAACAACTCATAAGCTGCATCGCTGATACTTTCCTTCTGAAACTTTTCCGTAAAATATTTTTTGGAAAACGAATGTGTCAACGGATAGCCTATAAGCCCAAATAATCTCATGATACCGGCTGTTTCTTATTTTCTTTTTTGAAGTATTTTGCTTTAATGAATTCAAAAATCGGAGGTAATATCGATATGAATATGATGGCAAAAATAACTGTTTCAAAGTTATTCTTTACAAATTCCATTTGTCCGAAGTAAAATCCAAGCAAACACAACCCTACTACCCAGATTATGCCTCCAATAATATTATAAGCCAGGAATCTCCCATAGTTCATAGTTCCAACTCCTGCAATAAACGGAGCAAATGTTCTGATGATTGGAATAAAACGGGCTATAATAATGGTTTTAGGGCCATGCTTTTCATAAAACTCTTGTGTTTTAACCAGGTGGCTGCGCTTCAAAAAGCGATAATCCCGTTTGAACACGCGAGGGCCTATATAATTGCCAATAAAATAATTAACAGTATCTCCTAAAAAAGCAGCTATAAAAAGGAGGATAATTACATAATAAATGTTTAGTGCCCCGGTAGCAGCAAAAGATCCTGCAACAAACAACAATGAATCGCCGGGAAGAAATGGCATAATTACCAATCCTGTTTCCACAAATATCACTAAAAACAGAATCAGATAGATCCAATTTTCATAAGTATTAATTAAAATAGCCAGTTTATCATCCAAATGGAGAAACCATTCGGAGAAAAGTTGAATATATTCCATGTTTTATTTTACCTTGCTTTTTATAATTTGTTTAAAAAGTAATCAAATGTATCACTTCTTAAACCCAAACGAAGCGTTTCCAGCGGAATTACATCATTAGGAGAAATGTTACCAAGATTTACGTTAGAATCCAGAAGTTTAATGAACCAAACTTGTTGCTCTCTCTGAGGGGCTTCCCAAATAATCTTTTCGAAAGGAATTTTTGTAAGAATCTCTTCCACCAAACCAGAACGAACTTCGCCACTTGAACGGAACAAGCCTACATTACCTCCTTCTCTGGCTTCACCTATTACTTTCCAGGCACCGGCTTCCAGTTCCGCCTGCATAAGCTGAATCCACTTATAAGGAGGAATAATCTTCTCCACGTCTTTCGAGCCTACTTCTGACAATACAGTTACCTGTTTGGACAACCTGGAAATAATTTCGCATTTTTCTTCATGCCTAAGCTCAATGGACCCGTCAGAAACTTCGGCAAAAGTCATCTGGTACTTATCAAGAATTCTTAAATAATCATCCAGCTGATTTCTAATCCAAAAAGCTTCGAATAAAGTTCCCCCGAAATAGGTAGGTATTCCTGCCTCACGGTAGATATCCAGTTTCCTTTTAAGGTTAGGAGTTACATAGGAGGTTGCCCATCCCATTTTTACAATGTCAATATAGTTTCCTGAAGTGTCCAACAGGTCTTCTACTTCCCTGGGGCTTAGCCCCTTATCCATCACCATGGTAAATCCGTATTCCCTTGGCTTCTGAGTTCTTTCAGGTATTTTTGAAAGGGTGAAATTATTATACATCTTCTTTTCGGTACTGATCAATAATTTTGTACAAAGCTTTTTGCGTTTCCAATTGGGGAAAAAACTCCAACAGAACGGTATGCTTTTCAAAGTCCAAAATTAATGCATTTTCTAAATAAATAAAGGCTTCTTTATATTTACCTGCACTAATTAGGTAAGCAGATGCTCTGTAATGTAGTTCCGCATCGTCCGGAAGATCCTCAAGGCCGCTAATAATGAGCTCAATAGCCTTATCGTAATCTCCCTGCTCATAATGTACAAATGACCAGTTTAACCAGATGTCTGTATTGGTAGGGTCAAGAAAACAGGCTTCTTCATAAGCTTCGAGACAAGAAACAATATTACCGGTCTTATACTCGGCTTCTGCTTTGGCCTGCCAGTAAGTGGCATTATCTTTATCTAATTTGAGCGCTTTTTCAAAAAAATGAATAGACTCGTAGGATTTATCCTGAGCATCAAGGCATTTTCCGATTCCGTACCATGCTTCATGATAGGTACTATCCAACTTAACTGCTTTTCTGTAATAATCAATAGCACGCTGGTAGTTCCCTAATTTTTCATAACAGCCTGCAATATTGGCCAGAGTTTCGGCAGTTTCGTCCTCCAGCTCCAATGTCCTTTCATAACAGGCAATAGCCCGCTGATACTCACCTATATTAACGAGAGAATTACCCATATTAAAATGGGCAGAAGCGAATGAATCGTTTAATGCTGTCGCATATTCGTAAGCGTTAACCGCCTCTTCAAATTTATCAAGTTTGAAATAAACAATCCCGATATTATACCACGCATAATAGGAAAACGGGTCTGCGTCAATAAATTTCTGGTAATAAGAAAGGCTTTGCTCTAATTGCCCTGTGATGTCCAGGCAATAAGCAAGCTCATACAAGGCATCTTCATTATTGAGGTTTATATCAATAGCTGCTTTATAACATTGGATGGCCTCTTCATATTTTCCCCAATCCTGATAGGTCATTCCAATTGCAAAATGCACCTCGTCTTTTTCTTCTACCAGGTCCAATGCATTGGTGAGGTAAGATATTGCGACTTCAAAATCTCCTTTTTGGCTTAAAATTCCACTTTTGATCAGGATTATTTCCGGGTCATTGGGTTGAAAAAGTTCTGCCTTATCCACAAGTTCCAAAGCCTCTTCAAACTTTCCCTTTTTGCTTAACAACTGAGCTTTTTGCAGCATTAACTCAATTGAAAAAGGGTGCTGATCCATACCATACTGGCAAGCCTGAATGGCTTTTTTAAACTTCCCCTGTTCAATGAAATGGTTTATTATATACTCATAAGTATGCAAGTCGAAAAAGAAAACTTCACCGGACAAAAGCATTTCTTCAAACCTTCTGACAGCTTCTTTCCCTTCCTGGCTATATTTATATTTTTTCCCCATTGGTAAATCTTACGAGTGAATTGATAAGAAGTTATAGTACTAAAATAAGTAATAGATACCTAAACAGAACGAACAAAGTGCATTTATTTATGCACAAGTCGTTCTTTAAGATTTCCACAAATCCATTCTACTGATTCTTCGAGTGTTCGGAAGTCGTAATTCAGGATTTTTTTAATTTTATCATTACTATAATACCAGGAGTTTTTTCCTAAGCGTGCGGTTTCTTTGGTAATAAGAGGCTCATTTCCAATAAAAAACGACCTCACTTTTTCAATTCTCCAGGCACACTCCGACATAAAAGGGGTAGCCTTTATTGTAGGGGCCTTTTTATTAAAATTTTTTGCAATAATTTCAAAAAAGTCTTTATACCGAATTTTTCCCGAATTCAATATAAACCGCTCTGCCATAATGTCTGAGTTAAGTAACTGATAAACTATTTCGCTAACATCTCTGACATCAATAAAATTCATTTCACCCTCGGTATAAAATAGTTTTTCATCCCAGACATATTTAAAAAGTTTGGTACTCCCTGTATCAAAAAATCCCGGGCCAAGCACCACAGAAGGATTCACAATAAATGCATTCAACCCTTCTTCTATCCCCCTCCATACTTCTAATTCAGCGAGGTATTTGGTTTTTGCATACCAGGTGTTGTACTCAGAATCTACCCAACTGCTATTTTCATTTATTACTTTTTCGTTTTTATTTCTTCCAATAGCCGCAATGGAGCTGATATGGCAAAAACGGGAGACCTTACTTTTAAGAGCTGCGTTGACGATATTGGCTGTACCTTCCACATTTACTTTATACATCTGCTCTTTTCGGGAAGGTGCAAAAGAAACAATAGCTGCGGAATGGATTACAGTATCTACTCCCTTTAATGTGTCTTCCAAAAAAGTAATATCAGAAATATCCCCTTCCACCCATTCTATCTGAGAGGCAAATTCACCAACTAAGGACAAATCGCTGGTCGGCCTTTTAAGCGCCCTGATCTTAACATCTTCACATAATAGCCTTCGCACCAGGTAACTTCCAACCAATCCACTTGCTCCGGTTATAAAAATCATTACAGAAGACTATTATTTTTTAAATTTAATTGCAGTAATTGAATATAGCTTTTTGTGGCCCTGCTTTTTTTCATTGCTTCAATATGCCTCACTCCATGGCAATCAGTCCCTACAAAATCCACCATACCATGATCTATCAACTGGCAGGCAATCTTTTGAGCAGCTTTTGAATAATATCCACTTAGAGAATTCAGGTTTAGCTGAAAAAGAACTCCCTTTTCGTAGATATCTTTATAAGCCTGAAAACTGTTGTAAAGATAGGTATATCTTTCCGGATGTGCCAATACCGGCACATATCCGCTGGTCTTTATTTTAAAAATTGCTTCATGAAGGTGGGCAGAAGCATTGATATAGGAAGTTTCAAACAGCAGGTATTTATTCCCAAAAGTTAACAACTCCTCGCCATTGTCAAGCTTTGCCATAAACCACTCATCCAAATAATATTCTGCGGCGGCTTCGAGCTCTACATTTATATTGCTTTCCCTTAGGGCTTTTCTTACCTCTTCTAATTTAGCCCTAATACCTTCGGGTGTATTCTTATAAAAATCACCCATTATGTGGGGAGTAGTAATTATCTTTTTATATCCTGCGCTAACAAATTCTTCAATAAGGCGAAGGGTATCTTCTAATGTATCGGCCCCATCGTCCAAACCTGGCAAAAGGTGCGAATGCATATCTACTAAAAGTGGCGGGACCTCTGCTACTTTTTCCTGACGGGAGAATAACCTAGAAAACAAATTCATTTTTTTGAAAACAGTCTCTTGAAAATGTTACCCTTTTTATCTTTATCCCCTTCATAATACCCATACCCATAACCGTATCCATACCCTCCATAGCCATACGTATTAATAGATTTAAGAGCATTCAGAATAACACTCATTCTGGTAAAACCTGTCGTACTGATGAGTTTATTAATATTTCTCTTAACTCCCTTTTTAGAATAATTAGCCCTGACTACATATAAAGGTATATCGGCTTTTTTCATGATCAACACCCCGTCTGTCACCAAACCAACCGGCGGCGTGTCGATAAAAATAACATCGTAGACTTCGTGTAGTTTCTTCAATAATGCATCGAACTCCGGACGAAGGATCAGCTCCGAAGGGTTGGGAGGCGTTGGGCCCGCCGATACAAACTCAAGATTCTCAATAGGCGTTTTATGCACACACTCTTCAAAGGTGTGTTTTCCAATTAGAATGGTGCTCATCCCCTTAAGATTTTCTTTGTCAAACGCCAAATGCACTTTGGGCTTTCTCATATCGAGGTCCAGCAATATCACCTTCTGATTTGACATAGCAATGACCCCGGCAAGGTTAGCCGCAACAAAGGTCTTTCCTTCCCCACTGACTGTAGACGTAACAGCGATCAGTTTTTTCTTTTGGTTAGGGCAAATAAACTCCAGGTTGGTACGAATAGATCTCAGCGCTTCGCTAATAGCAGATTTCGGATTTTTATCTACCACAAGTTTAGACACTTCAAGATTTTCTTTGGTATACTCTGGTATACCCCCCAACACTGGTGCTTTTACTACTTTTTCTAACTCCTTTTGTGTTGAAATAGTGTTATGCAGGAAGTATCGGAAGAATATCAACAAAACCCCTAAAAACAATCCAATACCTCCACCGGTCATATACAAGAATATTTTATTAGGAAAAATGGGGGTTTCAGGTATAGTAGCAGGGGCCAAAACAACAAAATTGGGAACAGTACCTGCTTTGGCAATTCCAAACTCTGCCTTTTTCTCCATTAATAACAGATAGTACTTCTCATACAATCCATAAAATCTTTTCAAACGGGTATATTCGGTTTCCTTGGAAGGAAGGTCAATGAACATTCTCTCAAGATCAACTACTTTGGAATTTAACTCGCTCATTTTTTGAAAGAGCATTCGCTTATTCTGGGAAATCAGTTCAAGAATAGTGTTTTTTAAATTGTCAATAGCAAGATTTTTTGACCTTATCACATAAGTGTTTTCCTTTTGGGAAACCAGCAAATGTTCCCGTTCCTGCTGAAGTTCATTTAGCTTTTTTATTACTTCCACCAGATTGGGGTCCGGTATTTCCGAAATGGTGGGAATAAAAGTGTTCAGGTCCTTATCCATGACTATTAGCTCTTTCAAGTCATTCAATAAAGACACCTGGATTCTTAGCTGTAGTTTCTCATTGTCGATCTCCTCCATTTTTTCTGCCAGCTTGCCCAAATCACCTTTTACATCTACTGTTTTATTCTTTTTTATGAAAGACTCCAGCTTCATTTCATAATTGGTAAGCAAAGCTTCCGTAGTATCCAGTGTGGACTCAAGAAAAGCAATGGTCTGCTCTTGCGCCTGAGATTTATTTTCAACAGTTTGAAGAAGATATACCGAATCTATAAGATTAACAATGTCTCTGGCCTTTATACGATCGTGATCTTTAAAAGAAACCTTGATGGTGCTGGCATCAACATTCACTACAGAAACCGATAGATTACTCTTTAAATATTCGAGTATGGCCTCTTCGCTATTGATAATAAAAAAATAAGTTTGCTTGATCGACTCCTCTGTAAAAATGGATGTTAGTGATAGTTTTATTTCAAAATCCTCTGTTTTAATGGTTTCATCAACCAGGTAAGTTATACTTATTTCCTTTTCCCCATTAGAATAGGTTAAAACATACTCATCGTTGCTTAAAAATTTAACATCAAACTTTTTATTATAATAAGCCGGATTTTTAATATTAAAGTAGATTTTAAATGGGGAGTTGGCATAACGCTCTTCAAATAATATTTTACCATTGGCAAAATAATTAACTTTTAACCTGTCAATGTTAACAAGCCTCTTATAAAGGAGTGGTGATTTTAATATTTCCATTTCACCGGAAATAACACTCATGTTGGAGACCTTCGTATGTTGATCTTCCAGTGCTTTTAGCCCCAATACGCCGGCATCGCTTTTACTATCAAGTTTAATAATGGAAGATGATTCGTAAACGGCTTTAGTATATCGGTTATAAAGAAAGGCCCCAGATAAAGAAATAACCAAAAGTAACACAACCCAAACAATATTTTGGGCTCCTACCACTAATAGTTGAGCAATATCAAAATCACTTAAAAAATCATCGTAATTTTCATCATCATCCGATGGTTTTAAAATGGGTTCGTTATTTAGGTTATTCTCCTGAGACATAACTTATTTTGAAGTAAGTGAAGTAATTACCAAAATTAAAGTAACCAAGTTAGTCAACAGACCTATTACCGGAGCTATGTCTCTTACGGATTCAGACAATATTCTCCTCCCAGGCTCTATATAAATGATATCGTTGGGCAATAACCTTAAATTCGCTTTACGCATTCCTTCTATGGTGGAAAGATCTATAATCTGCACATCAGGATTCTTCAGGTCACCTCTTATAAGTTTGATATTATAAGCCTTGCCTTCGTAAGTAATACCGCCATAAATTGCTATTGCTTCTATTACGTTCATATTCGGGTTTTCCAACGGGACAACTTTGCCCCCCATAGGGCCAAGAACCACAACCCTACGATTCACAAGAGTGGTAACTACAAACGGAGTATTATAAAAAGCTTCGTATTTAATCTGAAGAAGACTGTCTGCCTGATAGAGAGAATACCCTTCGAGATAAACATCGCCAACCATTGGTAACTTGACATAACCATTTTCTCGCACCAGGTATTGATGCTCCAGTCGCTGGCCTTGCTGAATCGGCTTTACCAATTCCAAATCCGGGTCAATAACTCTCTCTCCGCCATTGGTATACACTTTTAATTGCAAATAATCGTCTTTCTGAATTACATATCTTTTCTCTGCATTTTCCACAAGTCTCTGAATAGAGTCCACCACGTACTCCTGATGCGTACGAAACATTCTGTTTTGTGTATACAACTTGCATGAAAAAGCCAGTGGCGCAAGGCAAAGAAGCAACAAGTAATTCAGTATTTTATTCATAAATACCCTAAAAGGGAAAGTTTTGTGCTTAATACGAGTTTTCTCTTAAAAAGTAACTCTGCTTATCTAATCAGTTAGTTACTCCAAAGAGTTCAACAAGAGACTTTAACTCCTTATCTTTTTCTGAAATTATCGGATTCTGTACTCCCCAGTCAATATTTAAAGTTTCATCATTCCAAATAATGCCACATTCGGATGATTTATTGTACAAGTTTGTGCATTTATACATTACAATACTTTCTTCCAATGCCGCAAATCCATGAGCAAAGCCTTCGGGAATATACAACATGTTGTTTATTCTTGAATCCAATACTACCGCTACATATTTACCAAACGTTGGAGAGTCTTTCTGAATATCTACCGCTACATCTAATATTTTACCGGTAACCGCCCTCACCAGTTTCCCCTGAGCATAAGGAGGATTTTGAAAATGAAGCCCCCGTACTACGTTTTTTATGGAAAAAGACTGGTTGTCCTGCACGAATACAAATGGCAATCCATGATCTTCAAATGCCTTTTTATTGTAGGATTCAAAGAAAAAGCCTCTGTCGTCTTTAAATGATTTTGGTGTTATTTCGATAACACCTTTTATATAGTGCTCCTTAAATTCCATCTCTTCTTTCTTTTATAGGTTTTCAAAAATAAAACCTTTCCGTTACTAAACTAATAAATTGTTTTTTTTATTATAACCTATTTTGTGCCTGTTAAGCTATTAATGGACCTTAAATATTCGCTTATAACTATTTTTGCATCAAATTTTGCTTCCATCAGTTTTCTGCCAGCCCTGCCCATAGCCATTCGATCTTCCGCTGATAAATTCATCATCATCTCCATTTTTACGGAAAGATCCGCAGCATCTTTCACCTTACAAAGAAAACCATTTACTCCATCCTGAACAACCTCAATACATCCCGGAACATTCGTAGCAATTAAGGGCTTTCCGCAAGCTGCTGCTTCAAGCAATGTACGTGGAGTTCCTTCTCTATAAGAAGGAAGGACTACACAATCTGCCATCTGAATATAGGGAATTATATTGTCGCTAAAGCCTTTGTATTCAACCAACCCTTCATTGATCCATTCATTCAAAACCTTTTCCGGAATTCCCAAAGAGGACTGCTTATCCAATGATCCCAAGAGAACAAATCTGGCATTTACACCTTTATTTCTTAACAGGCGAACCGCTTCTGCAAACTCCACCACCCCTTTATCATAGAGCAGCCGGGCAATCATTAAAAATGTAAAATTAGTGTTTTGAGGCTGGGAAACAACTGTAAACTTCTCAAGATTAACACCTGATCCGGGTAAAAGGCCGGTTATTTCTTTTTTTACAATTCCGCGGGAAACAAACAAGTGCAAATCATCTTTGTTCTGAAAAAACACTTTTTTAGGAAACCGAAAGGCTACTTTATATAGCAGAATAGCAATTTTTGAAACAAGATTATTGTGTAAAAACACGGTTCCTAATCCGGAAACATTATTAATCACAGGTATACCTAAGCGTTGTGCCGCAAGGGTTCCGTAAATATTTGGCTTAATGGTATAATGCAAAATAACGTCCGGCCTTAGTTTCTTATAGAGGCGGTAAAGGTCTTTAATCAAAAGTAGATCCTTCAACGGATTGCTCCCCTTGTTTTGCATTTCGATCCGAAAATACCGGCAACCCGAAGCTTCCAGTTTTTCCGAATATTCGTCAAATGGTGCAATAGCTACCACCTCATGCCCTTCCCGCAAGAGCGTCTTTACCAGTTCCATCCTGAAGTTATATATATTCCAGGAGGTATTAATAACTATGGCTATTTTCATAAAAACATGTAAAATGTATCGGTCAACGGTAACCCCGGATAAATGGCCGCATAAAAGTAGTAAGGAATTAGCAATTCAAAATCAAAACTTCTAATTTTGACAGAATACCATCCTATTATTATGACAACGGGAATATTACATCTTCATGTTACGGTAGTAGTAGTGTTTATCTTACTATTTACCCTTAAAGTTGCCTTACTTTTACTCAACAAAACAGTCACTTTAGAACTTCTGAGAACCAGAACCAAAATTACTGAAATGGTTCTTGGAATATTCATTTTAGCAACCGGAGGGTATTTATTATTCTCATTACCAACAATAGCAGGTTATTTAATTGGCAAAATAATCATTGTACTCGTTGCTATACCCTTGGGCATTATAGGCTTAAAGAAAAACAACAAAGCTCTGGCTGTTATTTCATGGCTTGCCTTTTTATACGTTTACGGAGTGGCTGAAACAGATAGTCTTAAATTTAAAAAAGACAAATTCGAACTACCTGTATCAGCTGCCGAAAATAGTGAAGACACTGGCCATACTATTTTAAATGAAAACAAGGAGGTAGCATTACAAAATGCTGCCAGAATTTACACAAGCCTGTGCTCTCCATGCCACGGCAAAGACGGAAAACTGGGAATCGGAGGAGCTAAAGATCTTACACAGAGTAAACTGACCGAGGCTGAAAAAATACGAATAATAAAAGAAGGGAAAGGTGTCATGCCAAAATTCGCCGATCAACTTTCAGATCAAGAGATTGAATCCGTTGTAAAATACTTAGAGACACTTTAAGCGATAATTGTGAATGGCAAAATTGGTAGAGACCGGTTTACGTCAGGAGACAGCAGTACTTGTCGGACTTATTAACCAAAAACAGGGCCCCGAAAAAGCAGGAGAATATCTTGACGAACTGGAATTTCTGGCTTCTACAGCGGGGATAAAAACAGTTAAAAAGTTTACCCAGCGCCTGGAAAAACCGGAAACCAAATTTTTTGTAGGCAAGGGAAAGATGGAGGAAATCAAAGCTTATGTAACAGCCTTTGCCGTAGACATGGTAATATTTGATGATGACCTCTCCCCTTCTCAACTGAGGAATATTGAGAACGAACTGAAAGTCAAGATTTATGACCGCAGTCTTTTGATCCTGGACATATTTCTGTTGAGAGCCAAAACCTCACAAGCCCGAACACAGGTAGAACTAGCCCGATATCAATATTTATTACCTCGCCTTACCCGAATGTGGACACACCTCGAACGGCAAAGAGGTGGAACCGGTACCAGAGGTGGAGCCGGAGAAAAAGAAATTGAAACCGACAAAAGGGTTATCCGTGATCAGATAACTTTACTAAAAGAGAAGCTGGAGAAAATTGACAAACAAAAAACCACCCAGCGAAAATCCAGAAGCAAAATCGTACGGGTTTCTTTGGTAGGGTACACCAACGTTGGAAAATCCACACTCATGAATCTGCTTTCGAAATCGGATGTTTTTGCTGAAAATAAACTTTTTGCTACTATTGATTCCACGGTACGCAAAGTAACTTTTGGAGGTATTCCTTTCCTGCTTACCGACACGGTCGGATTCATACGCAAACTTCCACATACCCTGGTCGAATGCTTTAAATCAACCCTGGACGAAGTAAGGGAAGCTGATATTTTGGTACATGTCGTCGATATATCCCATCCTAGTTTTGAAGAACATATAGAGGTTGTCAACTCTACGCTGGCCGAGATTAAAGCAATAGACAAACCTACTATTTTAGTGTTAAACAAAATAGACCAATATAAAAACCCTGAAATGGAGTCTACCGGGGAAGAATCGGAAGAGCGCACCGAAATGTCCCTTGCAGACCTTAAAAATACTTTTATGAGCAAATTACATCAGAATACCGTTCTGATTTCGGCTCAAAACAGAACTAACATAGATGAACTAAGGGATATTCTTCTGGAGGAGGTAAAGAAAAAGCATTTGACCATTTATCCTAATTTTTTGCAATAGAGAGAGAATTAATTAATTTTGCAAAAATATGGCCTCGTAGTTCAATGGATAGAATAGAAGT
>DATCKK010000390.1:0-2079 GCA_036562325.1 Cytophagaceae bacterium
GAGTTAAGGTTTGTCCCCCGTAACTTCCTCGTGAATAAATTTCTCCGATGAATTTAATTCCTACATAATCACTGACGGCCCAGTAATAACCGCCATTTCTGAGAAAAAATCCACGGTCTGCCGACTCTCCGTACATGGGAAAAATAATACCTGACTTTTGTTTCTTGGGGACAGGGAATAATCCGAGTATGAAACCAAGGGGTGTTGGTATATCTGCCACGTAAAGGTTAAAAGGCCCCGAGACGATCTTATCATTCGGAATAACTTTTATTTTGGGAGCTGCAATGTAGAAGTGCGGGTGTTCCAGGTTGCAGGTTGTGTAATGGGCATCACGGATATAAAGGTCTTCCCCTATTTTTTTTACTTTATCTCCATGAATATATCCTTCGCCCTGTTGGGTGACGATTCCCGAGATTAGTCCTTTTTTAGTTTTAAAATTGTATCGGATGGTATCTGCGGAATATTGGTCTTCAGCTTCTTTAAATACAGGTACTCCGGTTTTTTTGCCCGTCGAATCTATGGCCCCCATTGCTGTTAACACATTACTTCCCCAATTGATCTCAATTTTTTCTGCGGTCAGTGTTATATCACCATAGTCTATTTTAGCATCTCCATACAGGTACACAATATTTTTAATTACATCCAGACGAATGGAGTCTCTTGCCGTATACTTAATGGTGGTTTCGACATCAGATTTCTGGGTTTGTACTATTATGGAGTCTTTGGTTGACGAAGTATCGGTCAAAACAATTGAAGAGTCGGGCTGGTTGATAAAAGTAGTATCAGCCGGTACCTGAGCAAACGCAGTGATAGCGGACATGCTGATGGCCAATACCATCAGATTGAGCAAAATATGTTGTACTTTTTTCAGAATTAAATAAAAATTCACAATTTTGTAGTAAAGTTATCGTAATAACTTTTAAAATAATATAAAGTGAAAAATTTTATACTGACTTTTGTCTTTTCTGCAATTATTGTGCTAAGCTCATTTACCGGGCTGGAAAAAACACAGTATAAAGTAAAGACTGTTGTTATCGATGCCGGCCATGGTGGTAAAGACCCTGGTTGCCACGGTAAAATATCCAATGAAGCAGAAATCACCCTCAAAGTTGCCCTTGAACTTGGACGCATAATTAAAGAAAACCTTCCAGATGTGAAAGTTGTTTATACCCGCACTACAGACAAATTTGTTGAGTTGCATGACAGGGCCGGGATAGCCAACAGAAACAACGCCGATCTTTTTATCAGTATACATTGCAACTCGGGGCCGTCTTCCGTACATGGAACAGAAACTTACACCATGGGGCTGCATACTTCCGAAGGAAATCTTGAAGTTGCCAAGCGTGAAAACGCTGTTATTCTTCAGGAAGACGACTATAAATCCAAGTATGATGGTTTTGACCCAAACTCTCCGGAAGCACATATACTTTTTTCCTTGTATCAAAATGCGTACATTGAAAACAGTTTGAGATTTGCAGATAAGGTAGAGTCTCAATTTAAAAACCGTTTGGGTAGAAATAGCAGGGGAGTAAAGCAAGCAGGATTGTTGGTGCTGTGGAAAACAGCCATGCCTAGTGCACTCATTGAAATAGGTTTCTTGACTAATTCCAGTGAAGAAAAGTATTTAAATTCTCCGACCAACAGAGTATACATAGCTTCCGGAATTTACAGAGCCTTCAAGGAGTATAAACAGGAATTAGAATCAATGAATTAAAAATATACTGTGAAATTGTCTAAAGAAGTAAAAGTAGGTTTGCTGGCACTGGTTGCCGGCGTCATTTTATACATAGGATTCAACTTCCTGAAAGGAGTTGATTTTTTTTCCCCTACAAAAAGATACTATGTAAAGTATGATAATATTGACGGCCTGACCGTATCAAACCCGGTTATATTGAACGGGCTTGTGGTGGGCCGGGTAAACAATATTACCCTTATTCCCAAAGAAAACTACAAAGTGGTTGTAGAACTGGAGATTGATGATGAACTCACGCTGGGAGATTCTACCTATGCCCTTTTGGCAAATACTGACCTGCTGGGGGGCAAAAGTATAGTTCTAGATATAGGCAAGGTTACAAGAGT
>DATCKK010000393.1:0-4838 GCA_036562325.1 Cytophagaceae bacterium
ATGGAAAACGAACCAGACAAAGAGCTGTCGCTATAGCCTTGCCAATATTTTTCTATAAGGATCGAATCGTCTTTGATTACTAAAAATGCAATTGATTCAATGTCGGCCAAAAGCTTTTCTGTCTCTTCCGGCAATGATACTTTATTATAGAATGAAGAAATTTTCCATTCCTCAGGCTGATCGGCAGGAGCAATTTCCCGATTAGGAAAAATTTTATAATCGTCAATATCGGCAAAGTTATAATATAATGCTTTGTAAATATAAAACTGCGAAGTACTTATGATATAAACATTAAGTATCACAACAACACCTAATAACCCTAATAGAAAGAATTTAAGCCACTTATTCATAAGCATTAAAAGTCATATCCAAAGGTGAGGTAAAACTTCCTCTCTTCCGGCTGCGCATCTGCCTTGCCCCACGCAACATCAAACTTCAGGTAATATCCCAGGAATAAAGTCCGGAAACCAAATCCATAACCGATCAAAAATGGATTTCTGTAATTTACGACCGTAGCAGAAAATGGATACCTGTCAATCACCTGTGTATTGGTGCTATTGGATTGTGTAAATGGATTAGTGCCTGACCAGGCAGTACCTATATCTGTAAAACCAATTAGCTGAAGATTTCTAAAAAAGTTGGAGTTAATAGGGCCATTATACAAGTATTTCACAATAGGAAATCTTAGCTCATTGTTTAAGACAGTGTATTTAGGCCCAAACTTGGCATTATATGGAAAACCCCTCATAGGAGTTACAAACTCGGTAAACAACAGGTCACTGTTATCTTGCAGCTTAGATATGGTCAATGGAGTATTGGGATCTGAAAAGTTCGTAGAATTAAAGAACCAATTATCCATGCCTCCTATTAAAAATTTCTTCTTCGAACTACCTACAAATTCACCATAGGAAAGCCTTGTCGCCAATACAATCTCTTTATGAATAGGTAAATAATTCCTCAAATCCAGCATTAATTTCCCAAAATCTTTATTCGGTTCACCCGGAGCTGCATACCAGTTGAAAGACACTTTTGCCCGATTGCCCTTCATCATATTCAGGCCATAAACAGTAGTGTTATCATACACCAACTCTGTTTTCAAGCCTGTATACAAAACCGTTTTATCCGGAAAGGTTATCGTATTCGGATCTGAGATGTCGGAATATCGGCTATGCATCAACTCCGGCCCCGCAGTAAATCTCGATCGTACTGAAAATGGATAAGAAAATGTATAAGCGAATTTATTCAAAGTATAATAATGCCTTGCATCTCCTTTCTCCAATATCAGGCTTTGTCTGTCAAAGCGTATCTTCTGATCCATTCTTTTCTTCAAATAAATATACTCTCCAAACACATTACTACTCCTGAGATCTGAAAGTCCAAATATTCCCATGTTTATTCGATGGTTACCCATCATATCAGACATATTTCCGATAATAACAATACCAAGCCCTCTCAGTGGGTCTATTCTCAAGGTTGAAATAACCTGATCTATAGAGAAGGAGTTTTTTGCAGGATATGGGCCTGTTATTTTTATTTCTTCACTTATATCAAGAATGTTTACTTTATTTTCGGTTGGCTGAATTTCCGGCTTTGTTATTTTAATTACATCGGACTCAAATCGATAATTATTAATATCTATTTCATAAGTTGTTTCTGTCGAATCTTGTATGCTGCCGCCAGAAATATCAGGTATTTCAACCTGTTTCCTTTCCTGCCTGGGGTTAAGTTTTGTTTCTCTGAAAGTAAGAGGAAGTGGATATGTTTTATCAACAAAAAAATCATCATCAACATATATCTGTTCCTTACCATCCTGTATAAGCACATAAGCTATGGAGTTGGTATTTTTCGAAACATCAAATGTTATAACTTTACTTATAAAGTTTGATACAGCATTTTCCTCACCTGTATTCAGATTGAGTTTATAAATATTTGTTATCCCGGAATGGTCATTAAGGTATAAAATAGTGTTCGCATCATATATTACTGGCTTACTGCTATTGCCATCATGATTCATTTTTTGAACTACTCCGGGATGTGATGGACTGAATACGTAAAGATGAAAATTACCCAATGAATCTGATTTGATTGCCAATGTATCCTGACAACGATTAGAGCTAAACACGAAAGAATAAGAATCTTCAATAAACACAGGATCAAGGTCGTCAGCAATATCATTTGTAACCTGTTTAATTCTACCCGAGCTTACTTCATATAAAAACAAATCATTTTGTCCGGCCTTATCTGCACTGAGAACAATGTACTTGCCATCGCTTGACACATCAGCAGATACTACCTGCCGGAAATGATTAAAAGCTATAGCCGAACTCTGGTTGTTCTTTACATCATATTTATAAAGGAATGATTTATTTTTTTTGTTTATGACTGCTGCAAATACATCTGAAGATATCCAGGAAATATGACATAAGTTAGGATCAGGCTTCTGTCCAAATAGTTTAGCTCCGGCTTTAATCACCGAAGTACTCTTACCTCTTTTAAAATCATGTAAATAAATTTTCAGCCTTCCTTTTTCCGCTCCTGTAAATAAAAGATATTCTCCCTCTTTATTAAAATTCAAATTCTCATATTTTATATCTCTTCTTTTCTTATTGAACAGTTTATTTTTAGCATCAGCAAAGACATAAGCCGATTTAAGACTTTCTATATCTGATGTATAAAACTTTTTCCATTCATACATGAACTGTTGGTAAGAGATACCAAGGCCTGTTTCTATACTAGACTTTTCGTTACGCAGTATTCTGCTTAATCCTAAAACACCTGCTACTGCTGATTTTCCCCGCAGTTGTTCAATATAATTCCAAATTGATTGTCCTATTATTTCAGCATCTTTCCCTGAAAGAGTAGAAGAATTTTTTATTCGATCAAACAAAAACGCATCCCTTACATAATTATCCATTTCCACACTCCATCCATCCGCAAGATAGGCAGAAGCACCTGACAAAAACCATTCGGGGAAAGACAACAGATAAGAACTTTGAACTATATCTTTAAAGCTTCCACCAAACAACATCATATGTAAAATAATGGAAGATAGTTCATGCCTTAACTCTTTTTGAAAAAGCTCATGGCTACCGGTAAAAGCTACTTCTATCTTGGACTTTACAAAATTAGTGTGCCCACCCATAAAAGTTTCATCACTCTCCAATCCGATATTACTGCCATGCAGATCTGTAGCAGTATTATAAATAAGTATTTTTATTCGTGAATAGGGAGTATAATTAAGTTGATCGGTTAGGCGGGTATATTCCTTCTCTACATATACTGCAGCTTTACGGGCCAACTCCTCACCTCCTTCATAAAAGTAGATATCAAAATTATAAGTAGAAATAAATTTCCATTGATACTCTTTATGCTGCACACGGTTTTTCCCAAATTGAGTAATGGAAGTCTGAGCTTTTAACATCGATGGGAGAAGCAAAAGCAGAAAGGAAATTTTCAGTAACCTGAATAACATAATTTACACCCTGATTAAATTGTGTAATATAACGAATAAAATCTTTTAATATTAACCTCTTCTTCCAATTCTTTATTTCCTTCCAGATAAGAAGCCAGTTGGTCGGCAAAAAACGGAGCAAGGGAAACTCCTTTGGTTCCTAACCCATTGAAGATTACTAATGCCGGATACTCCGGGTGCATTCCCAACAAAGGCCTTCGGTCTTTTACAGTTGGCCTTATCCCTGCTTCATGCGCCACAACCTTATAATCACACTTAATAAACTCATCCAGTTTTGAAAGTATTTCGGCCCTGCCTTCCTCTGTAGGCCCCACATCATCGAACTCCCATTTATATGTAGAGCCAACTTTATAATGTTTATCTTCTGTTGGTAAAACAAATACTGATTTATTAACTATGGCATCTTTTAAAAAATCATCAATTGCAATCGTTAAAACTTCTCCCTTTGTTTTACCTAAAGGCAACCAATTAAAAAATGGATTATCTTTGGCTTTGTACCCTTCACAAAAAATAATTTTATCAGCCTTAATATCGGCCACCTGAACTCCCTCTGCCGTAAAAAGCAATTCTGATGGCTTCCACTGATACTCTCTATAAGAGTTAATCGAAATTAAATATTCCCTGTATACACCTAATAATTCTGGCAGATCAATATTTCCTGAATATGCCGTCTCAAAACCACCAAATTCATTATGAATGTAATTACTATACTTTTCATGTTGAACCTTGGTATTTACAAACTTCTCGTTTTCCTCCGATGTCGAATTAGATATCCAAAAATTTTGTTCCTGAATGGAAGAGAAGGGTTTATAAATAGGCTTACTATGCTTAAATTTAACCTTCAGCTTTTTTTCCAATTCTGAATAAAAGCGGTCCATAAACGGAAACAACTCAGATGCCCGCCATGTTCTCACCATTCTTTTTCCGGTTATCGGATTGAATAAACCAGCAGCAACCATAGAAGCCGAGTCTCCCGCCGAATCTCCCATTACCATAATTTTTTTCTTCCTGCCCAGCAATGTTTCTGCCATTACTGTTCCTGCAAGGCCCTGCCCAATTATCAAATAATCAACTTTCATTATTAATTTAATTACGTTCAACAAAGTTGAATATTTCAATTAAAAAGACAATTTTGCAATGATAAAATTAGTCGGAAATGCTCAAAATTCAGATTTTCACCTTTAACCCTTTTCAGGAAAACACTTATGTGGTTTATGATGAAACCAAAGAATGTGTCATCATTGATCCGGGCTGCATAGAAAGATACGAGGAAGAAGAACTTAAAGAGTTTATTAAGGACAATGGGCTACAGGTAAAAAAACTATTAAACACGCATTGTCATGTAGACCATGTTTTGGGGTATTAT
>DATCKK010000395.1:0-2014 GCA_036562325.1 Cytophagaceae bacterium
GAGTTAACAATAGCAAAACAGAGGTGATAACTATTCTTAACGCTGGCATTTGAAGGTTACTTTTGATTTTGCACAGACACCGCCTACAGGAGGGTTATGTTTACTAATAGCAACTTCAGCAGATTTTACTATAGGAAAGCGGTCAAAAATTCTTCTGGAGATATTATAAGCGATTGTTTCTAAAAGCAAGGAAGGAGTATTCATTTCCTCCTTCACCTCTTTATAGATTATTTCATAGTTGACGGTATTGTCTATATTTTCCGTATCACCGGCCAAATCAGTGTCTGCAACAACTTTTACATCCACCGTATAATTGTTCCCCGTTCTTCTTTCGTATTCATAAAAACCATGAAAGGCATAAAACTCCATCCCTTCCAATGCTACTTCTACCATAGTTTAGATTTCTATGTTATCAAAAAAAGATCCTGAGGATTTATCCTGCTTATCAGACTCTTTATTGTCAATACTTGTGTTATTTTTAACCTCATTGGTTACTTTAGGCTCTGTTCGTTGTACAGGCTTCGTATAAGAGACAAAATTTTCTTCCTGCCTGTCAAGCTTAGCTTTTTGCTCTGCAACAAGGCCTCTTATTTCTCTTAACTTTTTATCAAAAGTATCTGTCGCTTTTTTAGCAGAGTACCTGTTTACTTTTTCAAGAGTATCATTAACAAAGCTTTTTAGCTCCTGTAAAAGGTTCTCTCGCTGGTTATCTATATACTTGTATTCTACTTCTATTGCTTTAACTTCCGACTGCAGTTCATCCACTATCTCTTTGGCTTTCTCTTCCGCTTCTTCGATCATGGATTTAGCTTTTGATCTTGCCTCATTCATTATTGCTTCGGCATTCATCTGAGCTTCTTTAATGTGCAGGTCAGCGGTTTTATTAGCCTGTTCAATAAGGTTGGCTCCGGTATCTTCTGCTGTTTTAAGAGTTCTGAATAATGAATTTTCAACATCCCTTAACCTTGAAACTTCTTTTTCGGCAGATTCCAGCCGGCGTTTCAACTCTTTATTCTCATCTATGATCCTTTCCCATTCCTGTGAAAGACTTAAAAGAAAAGCATCTACCTCATCCTTCTCGTACCCCCGGAATGCTTTTTCAAAATCCTTTTGTCTAATCTCAATTGGTGTTATTTTCATTACCTCTCCATTAAAATTTTATATTCCAGATCGAAATAGTTCTGTCATCGCTACAAGATACCAGATTATCCTTTACCGTTGTCCAAACAAGTTTGTTTACTGAAGTTCCGTGTCCGGCATGCCTCGCTTTATCTATAACTTTTAACAACCTGAACTCTGTTGCATCCCATACCTTTATGGATTTATCCATACTACACGTTGCAAAATAACTTTTGTTTGGATGATATTCAATATGGTTGATCGCAAACATGTGCGCAACAATATCTTCCTTTAATGCAAACTCCGCACCGGCTTCCCAGACTTTTAAATGGGCATCTCTGCTTCCACTCAACAGATATTTCCCGTCAGGAGAAAAGCGTAGAGTAAAAACTGAATTGGTATGTGCAATAATATCCTTTACCTGTTTAAAGTTACTTAACGAAAATATACGGATATGATTGTCACTATATCCCGCTGCAAACAACTGCAACGTTTCGTTTACTGCAATGGTTCGCACTCTCTGGTCAGAAGCCTTAATTCTTATTATGGTTGAAAGGTCATTTCTGTCAAGAACAATAATCTCACCATTGCCAGCAGCAACCAATAAATATTTCTCAGTGGTTTGAATATCAAAAATGGCGGAAGAAGTAATTTTAGCTGACCTCACCACTTTTTTTTGATCCACATCTATTAATTGAACTCCCTCGAAGTTCTGGCCAACAACCAATTGACTCTGTGAATGAATATATTTTAAAGCATAGACAGAAGAAGGGACTTTGGCAACTAGTTGCCCGTTATCCGGATCATTCAGATCCCACAACACCACTAATCCGTCACCCCCTGATGAAAACAACAAATTCTCACTCCCCCCTGCTTCAATGATATACACACAATC
>DATCKK010000400.1:0-2154 GCA_036562325.1 Cytophagaceae bacterium
GAATGAGATTCATAGTGATTATTTTATGGTAGAAAAGTCTGGTGACGGAATTACATTCGAGCCATTTAAAAGAGTAGATTGTCAAAAGAGGAGTTCAGCAAGCTATAGAACGAGTGATGAATCACCCTATGTGGGAAGTACCTATTATAGGTTAAAGCAAATCGATGTGAACGGAAGTTATAAATACAGCGATATCAAGTCTGTTAATCTAAAAACATTTGACATTACAACTATATTTCCGGTTCCGGCAAAAGATCATATTTCATTTGCGTTCCAGTCAAGTGAAGATAAAGACGTGTTGATTAATATCGTCGATGTTACCGGTAAAAAAGTGTATACAAGGCAGGCTCATATACAAAAAGGAGTAAGTGTGTTGGAGGTAGAACTTCCATCCGTACAAAGTGCTTTGTATTTACTTCAGGTTTATGATCCGTTAAGTAATGTTCAGTCCTCTAAAGAATTTTATATTAGTAATTAATCCAACTTTGTCAAGTTACCTTGTCATAGTAAAATACTTAGCTCAAACAACATAAAGTAAAAGGTGTTTTTACCTTTTTGTGGAATTAGGTAGCACCTATCTATAACAGTGCGGGGAGGATGAGCCGCCAGCGAGCCAGAGGAGCCTTGCGGGAAGAAGCTTTGGCGGATCTTGACTTTTTTGGTTACTTTTTGTGTCAAGACAAAAAGTAACAAAGGTCAATAAAGATACTGAATCCGAAACTATTTAATACAATTAATTAAAAAAATGTTGTTTGAATAAGTAGCATTAACTGGTAATTTTTAATATAGTATAAGGCTGTTCCGATAATATGGATAGCCTTATTTTTTAATGAAAAAAATCTAAAAATATATTGGGTTACTTTTCTAAAGTTCCATGATTAAATGGTGTGAGATCTCCGGGAATAGTTTTATACTTTTAACTTAATAGGAATTTTATGAAACGATATAATTATTTGTTCCTTATATGGGGATTTCTCTTTCTATTGTCCTGTTCCAACAGTGATCATTCTTACCATAAAGAATCTTATGCACCAATGGAAGAAGCTTCTGTTTCGGATACAACTTATTCTGAAAATATCTTATCTTCTTCTGCTGCTATTGTTAATAAAAAAGATACTCTTAGAAAATTTGTCCGTACCGCTGATTTAAAATTCAGGGTAAAGGATGTGATCAAAACTACCTATCAGATCGAAGATATAACCCATAGATTGGGAGGCTTTGTTATCTATACAAATCTGAAAAGTGATATAGAATACCGAACCCAGACACAAATCAGCAAAGACTCTTTACTGGAAACTACTCATTATACTATTGTAAATTCAATGAAACTTCGGGTACCTAATTACCGGTTGGATACTACACTAAAAGCAATTGGTAAGTTAGTTGATTATATGGATTATCGTATCATCCAGGCGGATGATGCAGGTTTAGAATATCTTTCCCACACTCTTACTCAAAACAGAGTAAAAAAGAGCGAAAGCAGAGTTAATAAACTTGTAGAAAAAGACCAGAAAGATTTATGGGAAAGTGTAGATATAGAAGATAAACTGTATTACAGGCAGGAACAGGCAGACGATGCATTGATAGCAAAGTATAGATTGAAAGATCAGATAGAGTTCAGTACGGTAAGTTTACATATTTACCAGAAGCAAGCTACACAAAATGAATTGGTGGCAAACAACAAAAATATCAAAGCTTATGAAGCTTCTTTTGGAGTTAAAGTAAAGGACGCCTTCTATTCCGGATGGAAGGTTTTGGAAGCACTAATATTATTTCTGATAGAAGTATGGTGGCTAATATTGACGGGAGTAGTTGTATTATTGGTTTATAAAAAATATCGATTTACAATAACAGGAAAAAGTAAGTCATAGGAAATACTAATGCCAGATAAATAATGATGTAAATGAATAAAAATAGTCTGAAAATAGTCTGAAAATAGTGTCATATTGCCCGGAGCTGGGCAACTACGGTATTATATCTTTTTTATCTGTTGAATTTGGTAATAAATAGTACCAATCATATCTTTTACTGAAAATTCAGGAACGCGGTAGCTACTTCTATCTGCTTATCTTCAGATAGGTTTTTGAATAATCGTTCACTTGGCATAAGGCTCAGCATTTTTTCGACTACTGCGGAACTTCCGTTCATTATTAC
>DATCKK010000406.1:0-2577 GCA_036562325.1 Cytophagaceae bacterium
ATGGCACTGGACAATGAAGCACAAGCTTGCCTTATGGCTCCTACTGAAATTTTAGCGAACCAGCATTACCAAGGTTTGAAAGAGTTTGCAGACAGGTTAAACATCCCAATTGGAAAACTTACCGGTTCTACCAAAAAGAAAGATCGAAAAGTTCTTCTTGAGCAATTAGAATCAGGTGAGTTAAAAATAATTGTAGGCACACATGCCTTACTGGAAGATACGGTTAAATTTAAAAAGCTTGGTATATGCGTGATTGACGAACAACATCGATTCGGCGTAGCGCAAAGAGCAAAGCTTTGGGCCAAAAACGAAGATATTCCTCCCCATATTTTAGTAATGACGGCAACTCCTATACCAAGAACGCTTGCCATGACTATTTATGGAGACCTTGATGTATCTGTGATAGATGAGTTGCCGGCAGGACGTAAACCAATCAAAACCATACATCAATATGATAAAGACCGCCTGAAAGTGTTCGGTTTTGTCCGCAACCAGATTGAAGCCGGGCGACAGGTATACTTTGTTTATCCATTGATTGAAGAATCTGAAAAAATGGATTTAAAAGATTTAATGGATGGTTATGAAAGTATATCAAGAGCATTTCCGGAATATCCTTTAAGCATCGTTCATGGGAAAATGAAAGCCCAGGACAAAGAGTTTGAAATGAAACGTTTTGTTAAAGGTGAAACAAAGATAATGGTTGCCACCACTGTGATTGAAGTTGGTGTTAATGTCCCTAATGCGTCAGTAATGGTTATCGAAAATTCAGAACGATTCGGGCTATCTCAACTGCACCAGCTTAGAGGAAGAGTAGGACGAGGTGCTGAACAATCCTACTGCCTTTTGATGACTAGTTATAAGTTAAGCAAAGACAGCAGAGAGCGTATCAATACTATGGTTCGAACGAATAATGGATTTGAAATAGCGGATGCTGACCTGAAACTTAGAGGCCCTGGCGATCTGGCTGGCACTCAGCAAAGCGGAGTATTAGACTTGAAAATATCAGACTTATCTCAAGATGCGCCAATTGTACAGGCAAGCAGGGAGTGTGCCTTGAGTATCCTTGAAAAAGATCCTGAACTAAGCAGCCCGGAAAATAAAATCCTGGTGGAGCAATTAAGAATACTGGCAAAGGGCGCCAGCCATTGGAGTCGTATTAGTTAAGAAATTTGTTTGGTTATTTTAAAAATTCATTTTGCAGAGCGAGGAATTAATTCCCTCGCTATTTTATCCAAGGCAATTCAATGATTCTATACCAAAAATTTTTCCAGATCTTTTAACTTAATTTTACCTTCATAATATGCTTTAGCAAATATTACCCCATACACACCAAGATCCTGAAGTCGTTCAATATCTTCCACAGAAGTAACCCCCCCGCTGGCAAACAACTTGATGTCTGGAAATTTATTCAATATTTTTTTATACAAATCAAACGATGGCCCTGAAAGCTGGTCGTCTTTGCCTATGTCGGTGCATTTTACATACATCACGCCCTGGTTATGATAGTACTCAAGCAGTTCCATTAAATTAATGTCCGTACTCCTCGACCAGCCTCTGGTTGCCACTTTTTCATTTATGGCATCCACTGCCAATATCACTTTATTTCTACCATAAGAAATCACCCATGAAGAAAACATCTCACGATCCTTTACTGCCACAGAAGCGGCATGTATCGTACTTGCTCCATTTTCAAAAGCAAAACGGACATCGTCGTCATAGCTGATACCTCCACCGAAATCAATGGTAAGATTGGTAAAACCGGCAATCATTTCCAACACATGTACATTCTCCAGCTTACCCGACTTAGCTCCATCCAGGTCAATAAGGTGAAGCCTTTTTATCCCATGATCTTCAAACTTCTTTGCCATGTCCAAAGGGGCTTCTTCATAAACGGTTACATCGTTTATGTCACAATGATTATATCGGGCTACTTTATTAGCAACAATTGAGATGGCCGGAATTATTTCTATCATACCATTTTACAAAGGTTAGTTATAGATAATTTAACGAAATTTATAAGGGAAAGAATGTCATTTATTAATCTTTTTTAATTCCTTCAACAAACTTATAAATGTCTTCCTTCAGATTTTTGCTGTCTTTAATAGCTTTAATAAAGGCGCTTCCGATTATAGCACCATGGGCATATTTGGAAGCCAGGCAAAACGTTTCCCTGTCTTTAATATTAAAGCCTATCAGATACGGATTTTTCAAATTCGAATTCTTAATTCTTTTAAAATAATCTTCTGCCCCACTCAAGCCTTTATTATTTCCGGTAGTACTGTCGGTTGATACTACATAGATAAATCCCTGGGTACTTTCATCGATCAATTTTAACCTTTTATCTGACGTATTTGGTGTAACTAAAAAAACGTTAGAAAGGTTATTGTTTTCAAAAACTTGTTTATAAAATTCATTGTACTCGTCCATGGGAAGGTCAGGAAGAATAACTCCGTCAACCCCAACTTCCGCTGCTTTACGGCAGAAATTTTCAATACCGTATTGCATTACAGTATTTACATATCCCATTAAAAGTATGGGGATTTGCACCTCATTTCTAACTCCTTCCAGTTGCTCAAA
>DATCKK010000409.1:0-3806 GCA_036562325.1 Cytophagaceae bacterium
TCTGAGCAAAAAGGAGTTTGGGAAAGAGTTTGTACAAACTTTTGATGGAGATCATTCGGGAAGCATACAGCCCCGGCAAACACCGGGAGTATTGTATAGCAAAGCCATACCGACTCCGCTCCAGTGCGTAAAGTCCGGCCATCAGGGTTCAGAATCAAAATAGAAGTTAATATCCTGTCGGACATTTGCTCTATAAAACGTGCAATCTTATTCAATACTTCTGAAAGGTCATTTCCGGTAGCAATATCTTCAAGAATTTTACCTTGTTCTTCCAGTAGTGTCATGTTTTGAATTTCATCAGAAACATTCTGGAACAGGAAGGCAACGCCATCAAAATTTCCCTGGTAATCATGAATTGGTAATGCATTCCAATCATATATAATATGCTCTTTGTTTTTGCTGATAAAAGTAGAACGGCCATTAGAGGCCATGTGTCCCTTCTGCAAATCATGCATCAACTCAAAAAAATAATCTTTTAGTGTGTTTGGAAAAATAGTTCCGAATGAATCATTTTTATATACCTCCTGAGATTTATAACCAAACATTTTTTCACCGTTCTCATTGATATGAATAATTCTGAGATTATTATCCATAATGATACAGGCTATTGGCATCTTATCTATGATTGGATTGACTTCCGATAATTCATCTTCTGTTATCTCTCCTTCATCGGAAAGAGCAGGAATTTTAAGTCCGATATCTGAGCCAATTTTAAAAAGCTTTGGAGTTTGAAATGACGAACTCAATGGAAGTTCCCTTGAGTCTGCTTTGGTAGTTGTTTCGATAAATTTCATCCTAAGACCTCTTCCTCTATCTCAATTGATTAACAAATTACGCAAGCTATCAGTTTGATAATTTGTTAATCAATACCAGGATCGTTTACTATTTGAAAGTATCCAGTAGAATGGTTAGTTAAAGAAATTTTAAGAACTGCTTAAGTCAAAAATCGATGATTATTACAATGGTTTAAAAAATATCTTTACCTTATTCCTTTATCATAAATTTTTCTCTGATAACCTGATCTTCAAAATTTACCACGACAATATACATCGAAGGAGGTAGGTTGGGTTTTATCGCTTCACTACTGAACTCGCTCTTTAGTGTCAGGATTTCTTTATTTAACAATGCTCCATTCATGGAATAGATATTCAGAATAAGTTCACTTTCAATATCTGTATTGGCTAATAAAGTAAATCCATTGTCATTGTTTTTTATTACTATTTTATCGGTTGTAAAACTTATAGTTTTAATCTCGCTGTACCAAATTTTACCATCGAAGTCTACTTGCTTAAGACGGTAATAATATACACCTACACCAGGGTTTGAATCTTTACTTCGGTAATATCTGGAGGAGGAGTTACCTGCTCCGGGAGTAATGGAGATAGTAGTAAAGTTAATCCCATCTGTACTGATCTGTGCTTCAAAATGGCTGTTGTTCCTTTCAGAGGCTGTAGACCAAATCATATCTACGGTATAATCATCATTTCTGATAACGGTAAAAGAAGAAAGTTCAACAGGCATAGGGTTGGAACAGTTACTGAATTCGGAAGTACTTCCGTTGACCGTAGTCTGGGTAGCTGTGACCGATGTAGCATCAGAGGCATTGAGTCCAAGGTTATGTGAAAATGTCCAAGCTCCATCTGCTACCACTGTAGAGCCAAGATATATTTCACCTTCGCAATTACATTTTATTCCACCGTCGGCCTTTACATTTCTGTATATGTGAACAATATTTCCATTTGTACCAGTACCGTTGATCGAATTAGCATCTGATAATAGTATCCCCGGAGGAAGTACTGATTCATTGGCTGCTCCCTGAAGATCTATTCCCAATCCCGCATTGCAAAAGATACTATTCATGGTGATCCTGTTTCGTTGACTGCTGTTTTCTATTAATATACCTGCAGCTCCATTATTATAGGCAACTGTGTTGGCATCTGTTGTACTCCCTCCAATGCTAATATCAAGACATGTGCCGCTTGATCTTATTCCTTCACTGCCATTTCCAAGGTCTCCCGTACCATAGATGTTGGTTCCGATTTTGTTTTTAGTGATACTTATATTGTCAGAGTTGGTTAGCTGGAGGCCAGCTGCTCCATTGGAAGCAATGAGGTTGGAAGTAATCGTGTTGTTATCACAATTGCTTATGAAAATTCCGTTACCGGTATTACCTTTTGCCACTGTACCGGTTGCATCGGTTCCTATAAGGTTGTTAATAATAGAATGGCCTGAAGACCCACCGTCTATAAATAAGCCATGGTGGCTGGTATTTGAACCATTGCCGGAAATGATGTTTCTTTCTTCGTCCGTTATTCCTCCAATATCAAAATTATTTGCTTGGTTACCTGCTATCTTTATACCCATTTGTTTATTGGCAATAACTGTTGTACCATCCGCGCCTAAGCCTATAATATTTCCTTTAATAATTCCATTGGGAGAATTTCCTGAAATTTCTATTCCTGAAAAGTTGTTTCCAGAAACAATGTTGCCTGCTCCTGCAATACTTCCGCCTATTACCACATCAGCCGAGTTGCTTATAGCTATACCTGTCTGTGATCCTCCCCGGTCAAGTAGTCCGGATTGGTCTGTTCCTACATAATTTCCCTGAATGGTAATGCGTGATGAATTCACAATTTGCATTCCCTGATTAAAGCTCGCAGCTACGATATTCCTTTCAAGAACATTGATGCCGCCTATGATACCATCTTCGCAGGTAAGACACTCTATACCGTGACCATAATTCTGAAGTGCCGTTACACCATCGGCTCCTAAACCTATTATGTTTCCCTGAATGACTGGTCTTGGACAATTAGACCATACAGAAATACCATCGGCTCCTGTACCCGGATTTCCGCTGGCTGAGCATATATTGCCCGCCCCTGCTACACTTCCTCCAATTCTCACATCTGCACTGTTGGTAACAGTGATAGCGGCATCATAATTTCCATGATCCAACAGTCCGGTTGCCATATCTACCCCTATCCAGTTGCCTTCGATTACAGAGTTATTGCTATTCCTTACTACAATTCCGAATGAACCGTTGTTGGAAACATAATTTCTTTCATCCGTCGTAGTGCCACCAATTTGAACTGCACCACAGTTTTCGCAATTGACTCCGGAGCCTCCATTGCCTAATTGAGTAGAACCGTCTTTGCCCAGACCTATGATATTGCCTTTAATGATTGGAGTAGTGCACTGATTAAAATATACACCATGTACAGTATTGCCTGACACTATGTTTCTTTCAACTGTTGGATTATGACTATTGTTGTATCCGTATATACCATGTTCCCCATTTCCAAGACCAACATTACCATTTTTGTCGGTGCCTATATAATTATTGATAATTAAAGCATTGAGACTTTCCTGCAGACGAATTCCAACTTGTGTGTTTCCTGATATGATATTTCTGTCGATTTCACCTCCGTTGCCTCCAATACTAAGATTATCAGCATTGTTGGCATGAATACCGTTTTGTGGTCTTATGGCAGCTATGGCGGTGCCTGCTAAATTGGTTCCCAGGTAATTCCCCAAAATGCTATGGTTATCGCTGGAGCCAATATAAATGGCTGTCGTTCCACCACTTATAACCAATCCTCTGATCGTACTTCCGTTAGATCCAGGCCCAAGGTCCAATCCCCGGCATCCTGCAGAGGCAATGATTTCAATCATAAGGTTTCCTGCACCTGCTCCGGGATCGCTATATCCATCTATAGTTACCTGTCCGATTATCTGAGGTAAACAAGAGGTTAAAGTAATGGTTGTAGCTACACCGAAATTGAAATGTATACTATCAGGCCCTGGAT
>DATCKK010000410.1:0-2956 GCA_036562325.1 Cytophagaceae bacterium
ATAATAAGTAGCCTTATGGTAAAAAGTTCCTTTTTTAAAGGAGCTTTTGACTTTATAATCTTTCCCACTATGATAATTTATATGGAAACAAAACCTTCAGGAGATAAAAAAGTTTTTAAAATTTAATACTCATAAACATGAAACTAACTAATTGGTTAATCCTGCTAATTGCATTGCTAACCCATTCTTCCTGTAATAATCAAAATAATATAAAACAGAGAAAAGTGGCGGTTATCAAAACCGACACCTCCTATTTATTATTAAGAAATGGAGAGCCTTACTATATAAAGGGGGTAGGAGGATATGACAACCTGGCCATTGCCAAAAGAATGGGAGCTAACTCCATCAGAACCTGGGACCATTACAATGCTCGGTGAGCTATTGCAAATCGCGGACTCACTGGGTATGACGGTAGCTCTTGGGCTGGATCTGGCCAAAGAGATTAACGGATTTTCATATAAAGACGAGGAAGAAGTGGAAATTCAATTCCAACGAATCAAGCAGGTAGTGGAAAGATATAAAGACCATCCGGCATTATTATTTTGGATCATTGGTAATGAAGTTAATCAGGGAAGTACGAGCTCGGATGTTTGGAAAGAAGTTAACCGTATTGCAGAAATGATTCATGAAACAGATCCGGAACATCCTGTTACTACAAGCATCATACCATCACGATCCAACATAATGAGAGCAAGATTTTTTACTCCTGAAATCGACTTTCTTTCTTTTAATATTTTTCATGAACTACCTTCGCTTTCCACTAAATTAGACCATTGGCTTTGGGGCTGGAAAGGTGCTTATGTAATTACAGAATGGGGCCCTCAGGGCTGGTGGGAAACAACGAGAACTTCCTGGAAGGCGCCTTTGGAAAGTAACAGCACCAGCAAATCAGAATCATATAAAAGATTATATCCCTATATTGCAAATGATAAAAAATGTATGGGATCATACAGTTTTTATTGGGGAAGCAAACAGGAAAAAACACCCACATGGTTTAGTATGTTCGTACATGGAGATGCCACAGAGGCAGTAGACATAGTGGCTCAACATTGGAGCGGTATAACACCGGATAACCATGCTCCGGGGATAAAACACTTCTGGTTAAAAGGAAAAAAGCAAGGAGAGTTAACTCTTCTTGCCAATGAAGAATGTGAGTGGGAGTTACAGGCATTTGACAACGACAAAGATACGCTGACTGTGATCTATGAGATACGAAAAGAAGTAGCAGAGTTTTTGGAACCTTATCAGGAAGATGAGTTACCTCAACTTATCACTTCAGGTATAACAAAGTCCTTTACCGGAAGGTTTAATGCTCCTGAACAGTCTGGGCCATACAGAATTTATATCTATGTGAAAGATGGTAAAGGTAAAATTGCTACGGCCAATATACCGTTTTGGGTATCTAATTAATTACTCTATCTCAAATACTAATTGTGCAAGTAATACTGAATATAAAGTAAACACTACCCAATAGAATTAAAATTAAATTGCTTAATAGTATCCCCCCAACTCTACTATATATATTCATGATTTTACTAAATATTAAAGAAAGCTGCGTTTGAAAAGAATAACAGATACAGAATTTCTTAATTGGAAATTATTATATCATCATCCGTGTTAAAAACCTTATCTTTTCCTGCTGATGAAAAGGTAAATGTTTGTAAGTCATCCGACACTTTATAACGAACATTAGTTCCCCAATAATCCCACTCCCAGCTACTTCTGTTAGGATCACTCCCAGTTAAGTCTTTTAAAGATGCAGGATATTTTGAATGAAATTGTTTATAAGATGATAAGGCCACTTCTATTTCTTTAAGCTTTTTACGGTATGGATTGGTTGCTGCAGAATACATTTTAACAATCCCCCAAAATAAGAAATATCCAATCATAGCCAATAAGGCAAGCAATACACACAATTTATATAAGCAAGGGAAACACCTTCTTCCGAATAACTTTATAGAAACAAGGTCAAAAATAAATTCCAGTACAATCCCCCAAAAGTCCATAAAACTAAAAATTCAATCAGAGATAATTTACAAGAATCAGTATAAACATCCAATCTTAAATTAAAGGTTTTAATAATTTTCAGGCCCTCCAAGACGCTCAATCTCTATTTAAATAATTAAACATTACCGATTTAAGACGTTCCTTTTCATAAATTTCCGTTTTATTTGAAGACTATAATTTTTTATTCAGAATAATTATTTGAAATTTGCCGGATAAATGACAAATACCGTTTTGGCATTAGAACTAAAATTGCTGTTTTAGCCTTTTCATACGGTATTTTAAGGTAGAAAAAACAAAGTGTTATTTTATATAGAAATGAAGAAAAAAGGACCGATTTCAGATTTTATTGTTAATCATTATCGTCACTTTAACGCAGCCGCATTAGTGGATGCTGCCAAAGGGTATGAAGCTCATCTGGATGCAGGTGGAAAAATGATGGTTACACTTGCCGGCGCTATGAGTACTGCAGAATTAGGTGTTTCACTGGCAGAAATGATCCGTCAGGACAAAATATCTATTATATCCTGCACAGGTGCCAATCTGGAAGAGGATATCATGAATCTGGTGGCTCATTCGCATTATAAAAGAGTGCCTAACTATAGAGATTTAAGTCCTCAGGAAGAGTGGGAGCTTTTAGAGAAAGGATATAACAGGGTAACAGATACCTGTATTCCGGAAGAAGAGGCTTTCAGACGCATTCAAAAGCACATTTATAAAATATGGAAAGAAGCCGATGACAAAGGCGAGAGATATTTCCCTCATGAGTACATGTACAAACTCTTGTTATCCGGCGTAATGAAAGACCATTACGAAATCGACCCGAAAGACAGCTGGATGATTGCCGCAGCGGAAAAGAACCTTCCAATTGTTGTACCGGGATGGGAAGACAGTACCATGGGTAATATCTTTGCTTCCTACTGCATCAAAGGCGACCTGAAATCAACTACTA
>DATCKK010000416.1:0-1784 GCA_036562325.1 Cytophagaceae bacterium
GGATTGGGTTGGCCGGTAAAAGTTTCTATCGATGCTGTATTACTTTCTTTTGCATTCTCAATTTCCATAGGAATATTTTTCGGTTGGTTTCCGGCGAGAAAAGCTGCGAAATTAAACCCGATAGAAGCGTTGCGATTTGAATAAAAATATAAAAAGGTTCTTTCTATATAAAAAATAGCAAACAATCAATAATTTGATTGTTTGCTTTAAAAATACCATGAATTATAAATAAAGTATAAATATATAGATAAAATTCGGGTATATCGTTGTCTCATCACCAAAATTAGTTGTTAGTCAATCTGTTGCATAAAGATCAAGGGAACATTTTTATAATAAAATTCTTGAAAATTATTTTTTTTTATATTTAATTTAACTAATCCCTTACTCACAAATTATGCCTAACAGAAGAATTAAAAGAAAAGAAAAAGTTCTTTTCGCATGCTCATTTATTGTATTCACAACATTATTGATGTTGTTGATCCCGACACTTTCTTATTCCCAACTAACCTTATCTAATGTTGGAGCAAACTACACTACTCTTGCAACTTCTCTAACCTCTGACCCCAATGTTGTTATAAGCAATGCTAGCGGAAAGAGAAGAAGCAACAAACAAATGGCTTTCTTTTTTAATCCCGGTGGTAACAACCTGCAGGTAACTTCAGGAATCGTATTAACGACTGGTGATATAGAAGCATCTAATAAAGTGCTCAATACTGAAGGAGATTTTACAGGGGATCATTCTGAGTTTCCAATGAATCCTGCCGATCAACAATTATTATCCGTGTCTTTTCCCGGAGCAGAAATATATGATTATGCCATTCTTGAATTTGATCTAAAGATCAATAATGGTTCAGGGGTGCAGTTTAATTATGTGTTTGCTTCCGAAGAGTATCCCGAGTATGTATGTGCACATTTTGATGATGCATTTGGCCTTTGGATAAAAGGAGGGACCGAGTATCCCGACTATACAATATAGCGCTTACTCCCGTTGGGGATCTTCCTATAAGTATTAATTATCTTAATAATGGTGTTCGGGGATACTATGGAAATGATTGTCCGACTGGCTGGAACCTGAATCGTAATTATTATATAAATAATTATAATGGCAGAGATCTGGAAGCAGATGGGCTCACTTCCAGGCTTACCAGCAATTTGGAGTTAACACCCAATGTTACTTATCGCTTTAAAATCGGTATATCAGATATCTCTGACAATGCTCTTGACTCATGGGTATATATAGAAGCAAACTTCACAACCCTTCCGGTAAATGTGATTTCTTTTGAAGGTAAAAGCGATCTTGATGGATATACAAGGCTGGTATGGAATGTAGCTAATGAAAGGAATTTTAGTCATTATATGGTACAAAGAAGCAAGGACCCTGTTAATGGATTCGAAGATCTTCAATCGGTAAAAGGAACAGGAGGGGTATTATATAATTTCCTGGACTATTCTGGAAGTGACGATTATTATTATCGTTTAAAGTTGGTAGACCTGGATGGATCAACTACTTATTCGGATATCGTTTTTGTAAAAAGTGTTGACATTGCTGAAGTCTTTCAAATATTTCCCAAAGAGGAAAAAGTATATTTGAAATACGATGCATCAAATACGCAACTCAGTACGGTAGTAGTTTATAATACATCCGGACAGATTGTATTTAGTAAAGAGATTGTCATGAATGAGGGTTTGAACGAATTTGAGCTGGAAGATTTGAATTTGGCAACAGGAGCTTATCTGGCCACATTGATAAACGAAAATACGGTGATTCGTACGAAGTTTATTAA